>JAMDEF010000019.1 GCA_023488305.1 Gammaproteobacteria bacterium
GATATATCGAAATGACTCGCCAAATTTTTTGCAGTCATTAGAGATTGGCTAGTTTGTGTCGAGTCAACTTCGCCTTGGGATTCAATCTGAATGGACTCTGGCCAGACAATGTATTTGCCGAATTTTGCAGATTCTTGATACTCGCCGCCATTCGATTCACCTGCTTTTGTAAGCGCCCAACTCTCCCCATCACGGACGATAAAACCTTGCTCAGTAAATTGGTTAAATAACTCTTTAGCAGCAGTACCATGTATTTTTGCGAGTGCTGATGTAGATATTTTTTTCATTAATCTGTCTTCCTTGAATAAATAGTATCTATAGCAACCAATTGATTAATAATAAATGTTTGGCCGCATTTTTAACGCCCTTCCAATTTGACTTCATACATGCGTTTATCAGCTGTGTTTATTAACTCATCTGCTGATGTTGCATCTTGAGGGCAAGAAGCCATTCCGATACTGGCTGTGACACAAAGGCTGTTACCGAGATAAACAAGCGGTTGTTGAATTGCATCAGCGATAGTTTCTATAACCCGCTGTGCTTGAGCTGGTGAAGTTTCAGGTAATAAGACTGCGAATTCATCACCACCCAATCTTGCCAACGTATCCGTCTGACGTAAGTGATTGAAGAGCTGTTTGGCTATGTGTCTGAGGATCTGGTCTCCAGCATGGTGGCCGTAGTTATCATTAATCGCTTTGAAGCCATTCAAGTCGATGAACAGGATAGTAAATTCACGTTTGTTTCGACGATAATCCTGAATGAGTTTATTGATAAACTCAAAAAACATCAGACGATTTGCCAGTCCGGTTAAACCATCGTGATAAGCCTGCCATTCCAGTTTACTTTCGGCCTCACGTCTGCTGGTGATATCAATAATAAACGCTAATACATGTTTATCATCCAATGCGGTTAAGCGTTCCAGAAAGTAATACTCTTTGCCTTCTACCATCAATGGATATTCAAGTGTTGCCGGTTCACCAGTAAGCACGGTATTAGCCATCAAAGCTAATTTTTTCTCAACCAATTCAGGCTCTAATACTTCGCTGATATTCAATCCATTTAACTTATCTGCCGCCATGAGCAAAGGAAAACTTTCTTCAACTTCGTAATCAATGATGGTCCCGTCTACTCGCATTGTGAGCAGAAGATCGGGCATGGCATCAATAATGGCTTTGTTGCGTTGATTGAGAACCGCCAGCAACTGTCTCGATTCAATCTGTTTAATTAATTGATAGCCCAAAACCATCAGCAGCAGTGAAAAAGTCAGCAAGATGATGATATTCCGTTTGACCATCTGATTTTGATAACGCTGAATCAGCTGATTGGATGAAGATAGATTTTCAACTACGATGGAGTACATTGCCCATTTGTCGAGAAACTGAAAATCACACTGCGCATTGTTATGTAATTTAATACGATGGATGCCAAGATCAGTCGATGTCTGATATTTATTGTCTTTGCATAGACTGTAAACATCACCTTTTTGCATACCATCAGCGAGATTGGAAGACCAGATGAGTTTGCCAAACTGATCGGTTAGCACAGCTGAAATATTTTTATTATTGGTAATTTTCCCAAGCTGTTCAGTCAGATCGGAACTTGTGAGTGTGGCAACCACCACTCCGCTGAATTCAGCTTCCTGATTGAGTATGGGATAACTCATCGCAACATACAAAGCACTTTCCTGAATAACGGATTGCCTGGGTGAGGAAATAAAAAACTTCGTTTGTTTGTTTTTTGTATGTTCAACAAAGTAATCCCGCCCGGAGATAGATGGCTGATAACCTTCTCTGGTAGAAACCGTAACCTCACCTTTACTGTCTGCGATTGTGATATGCCATATAGAAGGGTTTAAATTTTTTAATCTCATGGCGAATATTGGTACTTGATCTGGAGATTCAACCGATAGCGACCCTAGCTGTTTAAGATTTGCCGCCAAAAAAGAAAATTCCTTGTCAATCAGCTCTGCTTGCAAAGCCGATGACATGCTTACACGCTGAGATATCTGGGAATGAATCGAATTTTGATAGCCAGAAACTTGTTGATGGTAGAAAAAGTGCAAACTTAACGCACCGATAAACCATAAGCACACCATCACAAACACAATAAAAGTGCGATTAAAAAACCATTTTTCGACGTGTTTGCTCATATGTTCAGAGTAGCGCGATGGTAATAAAACCGCACTAAAAACACTTTGATATTCGGATAGTTGTGCACATTTTTGGCAAAACACCTGCTAAGCAATATTGAGTATTATCGGACGATTACTGAAATACTAAATTGGCTGAGTGAACTAGATTAAGCGAATGTGATGAATTTAAAAGTTTTTAGACAGGCATGCTTTTACATAACACCTTCAAATTCTCTTGCAGAAGGTTTTAAAGGTTTTTTGTTAATACCATGCACCGCCTTCATTAATCGAAATGCTGCCCAATAATACGATTTGGTTGAAAGCTTAGTATTGCTATGAGAAATGGTTGCCGAATTGACATCAAATTGTTTGATACTAAATTCAGGGTATTTATCACTATTATTAGACAACTGTTGGGCTATCGGCGTTTTTGGCATTAATGTAAAGCGGTTCAGCATGATGCGTTCAATATACGGAGTATGCTTGGAAATAAACTCCGTGGTTAACTCTACATCGGCTACTTCCTCGCCCGGGTAACCAATTATGGCTGTCATCCGAACGCTTATTCCCGCTTCATGAGCATCTTGTAAAAACCGGGACAGTCTATCTAACTTTATACCTTTTGCCATTTGCTTAAGCATTCGAGCACTGCCCGATTCCAGTCCACAGGTAATTCTGACTAGACCGGCTTTAGCTGCTTTTTGTAAATCAGCTTTTGATAATCCGTTGTCCATCCGTGAATCGACATGAATCGAAGCCGTCCACTGTGCATTCGGAAATTCTTTGGGGATACGCTCGATCAATTCACGCCACAGAAATAAATCTGAATTAAGTTTCAAATCGAGAAATACAAATAATTCCGTAGCAAATTGGGCACTTTGGAAACGCATTTCCTCTATTACATTATCGATGGATCGACTGCGAAAAGTTCTGCCAGATGCGCTACTGACATCTGAACAAAAGGTACAAATATCCCATTCGCAACCACGTCCGGTCATCAAGGGTATAACTTTATTGGGATAAGCGTGCCATGGAAAATCTGAAAAATCAGGGAAAGGTAGTTGATCCAATGCCACTAACGGCGGTGCTACGTCGACCATCTGCTGTGTCGGTTTGTATAAACCACGATACGCAGAAATATCTTTACCAGCCAGCACATCGTTAATTAACGAAATTAAATGCGGTTCTGGTTCTCCAGCATAAACCGCTGAAACACCTGGGATGTTATGCCATAACGCCGCAACTTCAGGATGGACAAAAGCACTGCCACCAATAATGACCGGAATCCCTCGCTGCTGACAGATTTCACCGATTGCATAGCTTATGTCGTAATACATGGTGTAAGCAGAAATGAGCACCACGCCCGGCGTGTTATTTAACAACTCGTCTAAATATTCCAATATGACTTTTTTATCTTCTGAGCCACCGGGATGAAATATTTGCTGAATAATTTTACGAATACGTTTGAGCGTTTTGTTTGGCGTAACTGCAGTCCAGTGTTTCAGGAAATTGAGATAAAGCTCCCTTCGCCTGGCTTGGGTCAGTCGTGGATAGCCTGCTACACCCTTAGCAAATGGTGAGAGAATATCTACATCAATCTGATTTTTTCGCAGCACGCTTGTAAGGTAACCCACTGATAACGTGGGGTAGCGTGAGAAATTGTTTAAGTCGATGACCAGCGCACGCATATCGCTTCCTTGTAGTGATGAGTGGCACAGCTTTACAACATCCTACAACGAAAATTTAATTTTGCTAGATAAAAATCAGGCTAATTAACAGTGCAAACCTCACACTTTTAATTAGCCTTGTTTGAATCGCTTTAGAGCAGTGGTAGTTGACTGTTACAACAAAGATTCAATTGCATCAGTCAGCGTTTTGTCACTCGGTTCAACCTTGCTTGGAAAAGCGGCGACAACTTTGCCGTCTTTGTTGATCAGATATTTACTGAAATTCCATCCGGGCTGTTCACTCTGGCGATTAATTTCCTGAAACACAGGGTTCGCTTTCTGACCGGTGACAAAACTCGGCGCAATCATGGTAAAAGTGACACCAAAATTTTCCCGGCAAACTCGCTCAGCCTCTGCTTCGTCTTTGGCTTCCTGATTAAAGTCATTGCTGGCAAAGCCAACTACCATCAAGCCGCTTTGCTGATATTTCTGATGTAAGGCTTCCAGGCCTTCAAACTGACGGGTATAACCACAATGACTGGCCGTATTTACAACCAATATTGGTTTGCCGTCGGCAACTTCACAGAGGTTTACTGTTTCATTGGAATGTAGTTTGGGTAATTCATAATTCAAAAAATCAGGACAAGATGATTCTGCCTGCACGGAAAAAGACAACATTAAGCTCGAAATGAATAGCAGTAGCAGACGCATAATCAATATCCTTTAAAGTATTAAGCAACAGAAGCTATCTAAAGCTTCGAAACCTAATCAAGCAGACCAGTTAAAACAACAAAAGTTGAGATATAAACGTTATTTACTGCTTGGACATAACCTATTAAATCGCGGTGGCCAGATATTTATCATCCAGCCGCGGTACGGCATCCAGTAAATTCCGGGTATGTGCATTCTGTGGCGATTTCATCACTTGCTGGGTAATGCCTGACTCGACTAATTGCGCTTTGTACATCACTACCATGCGATCCGCCAGATAATCCACCACACCCATGTTGTGCGTGATAAACAACATGCCAATGCCCTCTTCATCTACCAGCTGTCTTAATAACTTTAAGATACCGGCTTGCACCGAGACATCCAGCGCGGAGGTGATTTCATCACATAGAATAAACCGCGGTTCCAATACCAAAGCTCTGGCAATCGCCAGACGTTGACGTTGGCCGCCGGAGAATTCATGGGGATAACGCCATAAGCTATCAGTTGGCATTTCAACTCGATCTAAAAACCGAGCTGCAATTTGAATGCGTTCAGCATCAGTTTGCCCTATACCATGAACTCGCATCGGTTCTATTAAAGTAGTATGAATCGGCAGGCGCGGATTCAAACTAGAACCCGGATCCTGAAACACTACCTGCATCCGACGTCTAAGTGGGCGCATGGCCTTGGCTGATATCTGAGTAATATCCTGTCCTTCAAGAATAATGCTGCCTGCAGTGACATCCTGAAGTCTTAATAAGGCTCGTCCTAATGTGGTTTTGCCACAACCCGACTCGCCCACCAAGGCGACAATTTCACCAGCATTAACCTGTAATGAAACGTTATCTACCGCTCGAAATTGATCAACGACACGACGCATCAATCCACGACGCACCGGAAAATATACTGACACATCTTTCACTTCCAGCAACACCTTATCGGATTTTGCTGGTCGAGCCGGTCTGGGTAAACGTTCAGGTAAAGCTGCAATCAAGCTTTGCGTATATTCATGTTGGGGATTACGCAGCACTTCAGCAGTGGTGCCGCTCTCTACTAATACCCCCTTACGCATAACACCGACCACATCGGCAATCTGAGCCACTACTCCAAAGTCATGGGTAATGAATAACATGCCCATGCTATGTTTGGTTTGCAGTTCTCGCATCAATTTAAGGATTTCTGCCTGTACTGTCACATCAAGCGCGGTGGTGGGTTCATCAGCAATTAACAATGCTGGTTCGCAAATCAACGCCATCGCAATCATGACACGTTGGCGCTGTCCACCAGATAAACGATGAGGAAATTCACGAATTCGGCTGGCAGGTTCAGGAATACGTACTTCTTCAAGCGCAGCTAAAACTCTTTGTTTACGGGCTTCTTCGCTGAGTTCTGGCTGATGAATCTGTAACACTTCATCCAATTGTTCACCAATGGTTTGCACTGGATTGAGTGAAGTCATCGGCTCCTGAAAAATCATTGAAATACGACTGCCACGTACTTTTCGCAGCGTTTCAGTATCGGCATTAAGCAGCTCGACATCCGCCAGTTCGCCTTGCGGATCGGATAAACGAATCTTACCCGCAGGATGGCGGAAATGATCTCGCGGTAACAGCCCCATAATAGATAAAGCTGTTACGGATTTGCCACTGCCGGATTCACCCACTAAACAATAGGTTTGTCCAGATTCCACCGCAAGACTGATGTTATTCACTGCACGCAGCCATGTTTCACCTTCACCCAACTCTGTCACTAGGTTTTCAACTTCCAGTAACTTCATGATTGCATACCTCGACTGGTATGCGGATCAACGGCATGACGTAACGATTCGCCTAACAGGTTATAAGCAAAGACCGTCATAAAAATTGC
>JAMDEF010000148.1 GCA_023488305.1 Gammaproteobacteria bacterium
AATCCGACCACGTTCAGCGTCTTCCCGTACATCGCGGATAATATTGGTGAGTTGAAAAGCGAGACCCAGTTTCTCGGCAAATTTTAAAGTTTGCCGATCTGAGAAGCCGAAGATCTGTGCTGAAAGCAGGCCAACAACACTGGCAACACGGTGACAATATAAGGCTAGGTTTTTATAGGCTGGATAACGATGTTGGGTTAAATCCATTTCCATGCCGTCAATGATCTCGTGAAAATATTCTTCATGCAGGTCAAAATCTTGCAAGGTATCAGCTAAAGCCTTGCCAACCGGATGTGTGGCTTGTCCGTTAAACGTATTGGAGATTTCCTGGCGCCACCAAGCCAGAGTTTGGGCTGCAACCAATGGATCACTGATTTCATCGACAGCATCATCTACTTCGCGGCAAAAAGCATATAACGCCATAATGGCGTCACGTTTTTTGGTGGGTAAAAAAAGAAAACTATAGTAGAAACTGGAGCCGCTTTTCGCCGCTTTATCCCGGCAATACTGCTGAGGTGTCATTTTAGCAAGCGCTCGACAATTTTGCCGTTGACCAGATGGGATTCGATGATTTCGTCAATATCGGCTTTATCCTGGTATTGATACCAGACCCCTTCGGGATAAATCACCATGATCGGGCCTAGTTTGCAGCGATTAAGACAGCCGGAATTATTGACGCGGACTTTTTTTAATTTGAGATCTTTAACCCGTTGTTTGGCGTAGTCGCGCAGCGACTGTGCGCCATGTTCTTCACAATAATCGGTGCCATCATCACGCTGATGTGTGCAAATGAACATATGATATTTATATATTTCAGCCATAGTTATCAGCCTAACCAAGCTGGTTCAAATAGACAAAACCGATAAACAATCATAATCAGCAACTAAAATTGACGTGACACTGCAAAATCGGCCAAACCTACTAAAGCCGCTTTGTACTCTGAATCTGCAACGATGCTGAGATTGGCCTTAGCCTGTTCAGCTTCTTTACGTGCCGCCGCCGCTGTGTAATCAATTGCGCCAGAGCTGTGGATGATTTCGATAATGTCCTTGATTTTATCGCGTTGGCCTTGTTCAATCGCTTCACGAATGAGGGCTGACTGCTCAGCAGAGCCATGCTGCATCGCATAAATCAATGGTAACGTGGGTTTGCCTTCAGCCAGATCATCACCAATGTTTTTGCCTATGGTTTCACTGGATGCACTGTAATCAAGTAGGTCATCAACCAACTGAAAAGCACTGCCAAGATGCATGGCGTATTGAGCTAAAGCCATTTCAACTTCGTCAGAGGCATTACTGATTAAGGCGCCTAACTGACCTGCGGCTTCAAATAATTTGGCGGTTTTGTGATGAATCACTTGCAAATAGCGTTCTTCAGTGGTGTCGGCATCATGCACGTTCAATAACTGTAAAACTTCACCCTCAGCGATGACATTGGTAGTGTGGGAAAGAATTTTCATTAAACGCATCGAATCCAGTTCCACCATCATTTCGAATGCGCGGGTATAGAGAAAATCACCAACCAATACACTGGCTTCATTTCCCCAAACGCTGTTGGCCGTTTCCTGACCGCGGCGCATAGTTGAATTATCGACCACATCATCGTGCAGCAAAGTCGCGGTGTGAATAAATTCGATAATGGTGGCAAGATTAATATGCGCAGATGCCTGATGATTGCAGGCTCGAGCACTTAATAAAGCTATAGCCGGGCGCAAGCGTTTACCACCACTATTAATGATGTAATGTCCGAGCTGATTAATAAGTACAACATCAGATTGCAGCCGATGTTGTATCATTGCATCAACGGCTTCCATATCCTGCTGGATAAGTGCGTAAATGGATTGTATATCCACGGGGCGTTTGTCTGCCTGTCTAGATTAATTAAACGCGTACTTTCTCATGGGTCACGGTGATTCGCAAATAATTCAATTTGCATTTGATCTGTATGTAGAAAGCGGTTAAAATTCCCGGTCTTTTGTTGGGTTACCCACAATAACATTTATTTTTTTGGAGAAAGCGATGTACGCTATTGTCGCGACTGGTGGTAAGCAGTACCGTGTTAAAGAGGGCGAAAAGCTCCGTGTTGAAAAATTGCCAGGTGAAGTGGGTGATACCATTGAACTGGGCGAAGTTTTATTGATCGGTGAAGGCGAAGACATTAAAGTTGGCGCACCCTTCTTAGACGGCGCTAAAGTCACAGCAACAGTGGCCTCAATTGGTCGTGCGGACAAAGTCAAAATTATCAAATTCCGTCGCCGTAAGCACCATCGGAAACAGATGGGACATCGCCAATCTTATACAGAAATCGAAATCACTGGCATCACTGCCTAAGATTTAAATATTTTAAAGAGGATTTAACATGGCTCATAAGAAAGCTGGTGGTAGTACCCGCAACGGTCGTGACTCCGAGTCGAAACGCCTTGGTGTTAAACGTTTTGGCGGTGAAGCAGTATTAGGCGGCAACATTCTGGTTCGTCAACGCGGCACTCGTTACCATGCAGGTCGTAATGTTGGTATCGGTAGAGATCACACATTGTTTGCGACAGCCAATGGTAAAGTTGTATTCGAAACCAAAGGTGCGAACAATCGCATGTTTGTCAGCGTCATCGCTGAATAAAGAATTTGTTAGCCCGTTGGGGCAAACAGCTGAAAGCCCCGCTGATGCGGGGTTTTTTGTTTGTGGCAATTATTAAAAAATTATCTGGTCGGCAGTATGAAATTTGTTGATGAAGCGAAAATAAAAATCAGCGCGGGTGCCGGCGGTAATGGTTGCCTGAGCTTTCGTCGTGAAAAATATATTCCATTCGGTGGTCCGGATGGCGGTGATGGTGGCGACGGTGGCGATGTGTATTTGCTGGCAGATACGCAAGTAAATACGCTGATTGATTTCCGCTATAAACGTAACTTCAAAGCGCAACGTGGCGAACATGGCCGCGGCAAATTGTGCAGCGGTGCTCGTGGTGAAGATTTGATTATTAAAGTTCCTGTAGGAACCGAAGCCTGGGATGAAGACACCAACGAACTGATTGGTGATCTAGCCAAGCACGGTGACAAACTGATGGTGGCCAAAGGTGGCTGGCACGGTTTAGGTAATGCCCGTTACAAATCCAGTATTAATCGTGCACCACGGCAAACATCAGATGGAACCCCAGGCGAAGAGCGTACTTTACGTCTGGAAATGAAATTATTGGCCGATGTTGGTTTATTGGGTTTACCTAACGCCGGAAAATCGACATTTATCAGCCAGGTTTCCGCCGCGCAGCCTAAAGTAGCCGATTATCCTTTTACGACTTTGCATCCAAATCTTGGTGTGGTAACACTTAAAGACGTGCGCAGCTTTGTTATTGCCGATATTCCTGGGCTGGTTGAAGGCGCGGCAGAAGGTGCCGGTTTAGGTATCCAATTTCTTAAGCATTTAACCCGCACTCGATTGTTGTTACATCTGGTTGATATGGCGCCAGTTGATGTGAAACAGGATCCGGTTGAAAGCGTTAACATTATTAATCGTGAATTACTCCATTACAGCGAAGCGCTGGGTAAACAGCCGCAATGGTTGATTCTAAACAAAATGGATTTGGTCCCGGATGATATCCGCGACGAACTCACACAAGAAGTGTTGACCCGGCTTAATTGGCAAGGTCCTGTCTACAAAATCAGTGGTCAGACTGGTGAAGGTTGCGCGAAGTTGTGTGAAGATATCATGCAATATCTTGATGATTTACGTCAGAGTGAGCAGCCTCCCGCTAACCCCATTGAGGAATAATTGTGGAACATCCGCATCAGCAACTTTTATCAACCAAGCGTTGGGTGATTAAAATTGGTAGTGCTTTATTAACCAAGCCGGGAGAAGGCTTGGATGTGGATCGTATTCGCTGGCTGAGTGGTGAAATTGCCGAGCTGAGAAGTCAGGGTAAAGAGATTGTTCTGGTCACCTCAGGCTCTGTCGCTGCCGGGATGCAAAGACTGGGTTGGCGTCGACGTCCACATGCTTTGCATCAGTTACAAGCTGCAGCCAGTGTTGGTCAGATTGGACTTATCCATGCTTATGCCACTGCTTGTGAACAACATGGCATTCATACCGCCCAAATTCTACTGACCCATTCTGACTTGGCTGATCGTGGCCGCCACCTTAATGCGCGAAGTGCATTACACACTTTATTAGAGATGGGCATTCTACCGGTCGTTAATGAAAACGATACTATTGCCACTGACGAAATCCGTTTTGGTGATAATGATACGTTAGCCGCAATGACCGCCAATCTGGTTGAAGCAGATGTATTGGTTATCTTGACCGATCAGGATGGATTGTTTGATAGTGATCCGAGACTTAATCCCGACGCCAGAATGCTGGCAGCTTCTGCGGCAAATAATCCAAATCTGGATGGTATGGCCGGTGATAGTAAAGGCGAGTTAGGTCGCGGTGGTATGGCAACTAAATTAGCAGCGGCCAGACGTGCGGCACGGTCCGGTGCGACTACGGTAATTCTATCTGGTAAACATCCTTTGAATTTACGTCATTTGGCGGCTGGTCAGGGCGTGGGCACATTATTATGGCCTGATATCAAACCGATTAAAGCGCGTCAGCAGTGGCTTGCCGGACATTTAATTCCTAAAGGTCGATTGATGTTGGATGATGGTGCTGTGGCGGTGATCAAGGAGCATGGTCGCAGTATTTTACCGGTCGGTGTGCGTCAGGTGGATGGACAGTTTACCCGCGGTGAGCTGGTTTTATGCACTGATCTGCAGGGACGTGAAGTTGCTCGGGGTCTGGTTAATTACAGTGCAGATGAAGCAGTAAGAATTATGGGGCAACCTAGTCAGGCGATTCAAAGCTTATTGGGATATGTGGATGAACCAGAATTAATCCATCGTGATAATTTGGTGGTGACTGGATAAATGTCAGACATAAAAAAACCGGCGAGAGCCGGTTTTTTTTAGCTGATTCTATAGAACAGTCAATTACATTGCGCGGACAGCGTTATTTAAACGACTTTTGCCACGAGCAGCTGTATTTTTATGGATAATGCCTTTGCGGGCCATACGATCCAGAACTGGTACAGCAGCTTTAAATGCAGCTACAGCTTGTTCTTTATCACCAGCAATAATTGCTTTTCTAATTGCTTTTACTTTTGTACGCATCGCAGAACGCTGACTAGCGTTTAACTGACGGCTAACTTCTGCCTGACGGGCGCGTTTTTTTGCTTGTGCTGAGTTTGCCAAAGTGTTTCTCCTAAGAATCAGCTATTTGTATATGAACCGGACATTATCCTGATTTTGCTACCATTTGTAAATGGTATGATGCCTTCTTTTTTCAAGCACGAGTGAATGATGCGAATTATAACAGCGAATTTGAATGGGATCCGAGCCGCTGCACGAAAAGGTTTTTTTGTCTGGTTGGCAAAACAAGACGCGGATGTAGTGTGTATTCAAGAGACTAAAGCGCAATTACATCAGCTGGAAGATAAAATGTTTACCCCGGCAGGCTATCACTGCTATTACCACGATGCGGTGAAAAAGGGTTACAGCGGGGTGGCAATCTACAGTCGTCAACAGCCGGATGAAGTTATTACTGGCATGGGCAATGCCGAGTTTGATATCGAAGGTCGTTATATTGAAGCCACATTTGGCAATCTGAGCGTAATTTCCCTATATCTGCCATCAGGCACTTCTGGCGATGAACGCCAACAGGTCAAGTATCGTTGCATGGCTTATTTTGAAACCAAAATGCAGGAAATGAAGGATTCCGATCGCGATGTCATCATCTGCGGTGACTGGAATATCGCCCATAAAAACGAAGATATCCGCAACTGGAAAGGCAATCAGAAAAACTCCGGTTTTTTACCTGAAGAACGCGCCTGGCTGGACAAGCTGTTTTATGAGATGAATTTTGTCGATGCGTTCCGTGAACTGCCACAGGCTGAACATGAATATACCTGGTGGTCTAATCGGGGGCAGGCCTGGGCTAATAACACCGGGTGGCGTATTGATTATCAGATTCTGAGCCCGAGCTTGAAAGGTAAAGTTAAAGCCACTGATATTTATCGAGATGAACGATTCTCGGATCATGCGCCACTGACCGTGGATTATGATTATTCGATTTCAAAATAACATATGAACTTTACCGACGTGATTGCCTCTGAATAGCACATCAATCCAGAGGCAACGTTCATGTTTTCATTTTTAAAATCAGATCCGGTCAAAAAACTAAAAAAGCAACTTGCTGAAAAACAAGAGCAAGCGATGTTGGCGCAGCGAAATGGTGATATGCGAAAGTTTGCTGTGCTTACTGAGGAATCTCAGGAGTTGGTCGATAAAATTAAAAGGCTTGA
>JAMDEF010000068.1 GCA_023488305.1 Gammaproteobacteria bacterium
TTGAGCAAGATATTGATTTATTTGGTAACGCCGTCAGTGAAATTCAAACCTTGATTGGTCAACATTTTGCTCCAGCCCAAGGTGGTCAATACACCAGCAAGCCAACATTCGTCCACTTTGAGCGACGACTAGCAGGAGCTTGGGACGTTCAAGCATGTCCGGCTCCTATTTGTGCTTAAACCAGTTTGCGTGCACCTTCAAAAGCATTACGGAAATCCAGATAGACCGGTTTATCACTTTCTAATGTTTCTTTAAGCAAGGCTTGTTGGAGTTTGTATTTCACATTACCAACAGCAAGCGCACCGATACCAACAGCTTTAGGGCATTGTGGAGCAAATTTCAGTGGTTCACCGTTATGCATCAGCTCAACACCTTCAATGCCTAATGGTGCAACAGCATTGACATCGCCAGCCACTTTTAATTGTTTGGCGTCCTCTAGTACCGATGCATTCAATACTTGAACACCTGCTTTAGCAGTACAAAAGACCACATCGGCATCACTTAACAAACGCGCTTTATCGGCATCAGAAGCCGCGGTTGTGGCACGTAAATTTACACCATAACGTTTACGCGCTTCGTCAGAGAATTGCAGTGCAGTATCTAATGAAAAGTGATCAACAATCGTTGTTTGAGCACCCTGCAGGGCGGCAATAACAGCGGTTGCTAAACCAACGGGACCCGTACCCCCAAACACGACTGCTTTGCAGCCTTTATAATCCTGGCCGAAATGTTTTTTAAGTTCTCTTTCAACACAGGCGACCAAAGCTGCTGCAGTGGTAAAAGCGCCACTAGGATCGGCAAATACCGGGATTTCAAATGGCGGCACCATAGCCGACTTGGCTGCATCAAGCATATCCATCGCCAGGCCGATATCTCTACCACCAATAAACAGACCGGTTTTTTTCACACCAGCAGGTCCGCGAGAGAAAATAGCATCTTGCGTTAAACCCGCCACTTCATTTAACTCAACATTGTTGTACGGCATGATCAGGTCGTAACCGGCATCCAGTGCCATGTTGATATCAAACGGACTGTTTTGCTTCATTGGGTTGAGCATATGAATGATGGAACGCTTGGACATATTAATCCCTCACTATGTTATTAAAATGTTTGGTCTGGCTGTCGATTGTAATGCTTGCACCTTGATTTACACCAGCGACACTGTGTAATTCAATATTTTGTAACTGCGGCTCTGAATTCATCATGTCATGAAGTTCTGCGATAAGGTGATCGGCCTGGGATTGGCTGTCGGTAAACACACAGCATGTTGGGCCCCATGAACTTTGAGCCATACCAGTAAACCCTAATGATTTTGCATGCTCTAATAGTTTTGATATTGGCTTGCTGGTGTATTGACCACCTTGGGCTGGAGCAAAATGTTGACCAATCAAGGTTTGAATTTCACTGACGGCGTTACCAAATAAATCAATATCTTGCTCAATTAATGCCGGTAACAATTGCATCAGGGTCAAATGGCAAATATGTTGACTGTGTTGCAAAGGAAAAGGTGGCAGAGTTTGAAAGGCCTGAATTTCAGTTTGCCCGTGAATACCTTGATGGCTTTTATCCATTAACATCACCAGCCGCCATTGGGATGGGAAAGCTTGTTGAAATATGCGTGCAGGTGTCACTGATTGTGGCCCTAATCCGGCATCAACCACAAAACCACCGCTATCGAAGGTACTGATTCCGATCCCTGAACGTTTGCCACGATCCAAAGCTTGCGCAATGGTTGGGGTCGTAATATCGAGATGATGGTAGCTTGCAAGCAGATGACCAATAACCAAGGCAAGCTGGGTACCGGAGCCAAGTCCAGCATGTTCTGGAATCAATGAATGCACATTGACTTTGGTTCGACGCAAATCTTCAGGGATATCTTTTCCCAAGGTGAGATAAAACTGATTGATCAGTTTGGTGATTTTGTTTTGGGTCGAAACGGTAATAGCAATTTCAGACAGTTGTTGTTCAGCGGAGTCCGTAAGGCTCAGTTTGGTATGGTGACTGTTTACGGCCAAACCGATACTGCCAAAATGGCGGCCTAAGCCGCCATTCAAATCAAGAAAACCGAGGTGAAGTCTTGCCGGTGCTTGTACGAAAATCGTTTGACTACGGACAGGTAAAACCGGTTGCTGCATTGTTGTCACTAGGCGTTATCAATCTTGCTAGCGATATCGTAGATAGTGGTTTCGTCCAAGAACAAATCATTAGTGTCGAATAAAGAAGCGACAGCGCCACGATGGACTTTCATTTTGAAATTACCAATTGCAATGGCACCGTAAAAGCGAACCCCTTGTTTTTCCGTTCCGTTATCCATTACTTCAATGCCTTCTACACCCAATGGTGGAACAGCATTGACGTCAGCAATAACTTCTAGGGTTTTGCTGGAAGTCCAGGTTGATTCAGGAACAATACAAACACCAGCTGGGCCGGCAGCTATTGCTACATGAGCATCCTTAAGTAATGCTGCAACGGCTTCATCACTTCGCGTTTCACCAGGAATGACATCTACGCCATAGGCTTTTTTCATGTGGTCTACGGTAGCTTTGCTGCGCGCCATACTACGGCAGGTCAGAACAACCTTCGCCGCACCTTCTTTCAATAGATAGAGTGCAGTGCGTTGCCCCACAGGTCCTGCGCCCATGATCACCACATTTTTGCCAGTGATGTCATAGTTGGTCATGACCTTACGAGCAATGGCCGCTGCAGTAGTGTTTGAACCATTTGGATCCAGCATTACTGAAACCCGTACCGGGCCGAAAAATGCTTTTTTAACAGCTTCTCCTACCAACTCACTCGCAGCAACATTTGAACCACCGATGAATATTGCGCTGTTTTTAAGATTTTTTCCGCCACGTGTAAAGATCATGCCGTGTACATGGGCGGTGACATTATCACGGGTCGCTCCACCATGGGCAATGATGTTATCGACACCTGAATCGTAGGCAACAGCTTGGTCAAATGTGCTCGCTACAAGATCCGTATCGAGGTGAAGCAGTAATTTTTTCATCATGTTCTCCGGCATTAAGCATGGCTTGATCGGTGATAGGTTGACGCTGGATTTTACCCTATGTTGTTTGTGTGAGGAAATTAAACTGTCTCTGTGTTTCGCTTGAAAAGATTGATTGGCGGTCTGTTATAGTGGCAATATCCTGCTTTTTGGTAGGAACTTATCTTTTTCATTGCCAGTCACACCAGCACCATATAATAAAATTTAGGAGTAGAGAATGAAGAAAGCCAGTCTGACAGTCCTTTTGGCCAGTATGACAATGTTATCCGCTACAGCATTTGCTGATGGCGTTGCTGATTTCAGCACAGTGAATAAAGTTCAATTCGTCAACGATTGTATGCAAGCCAATACCAAACTAAACCTGTATGAAGGTGTTCATAAATGTTCATGTGTGATTGATGAATTAGATGATGCGTTTACTCAGACTGAATATGAAGATATCAGTACAGCCTATATGTACCGTAATTTGCCTGCTGATCGTGGTGCGCAGTTCCGTGACCATCCAGAATTACGTGGTGAGATTAAAAAATACGAAGAAATTTCTGCAGCAGCCTATAAAAAGTGCCGCATTCAGTAGCATTATTTCGCCGAATTAAAAAAAAGGCCGTTGATACGGCCTTTTTTTGTTTCTTTGAAAGTTAAATTTGTTTATCCATGCTGTAGCTCATCTCTTTACTGTCATTGACAACGGCTTTTAATACACCATGCTTTTGTGGAGTAAAGTTAAAGCGAACGCTGGGATCCTCACTGATAGAAATCCCGGCTTCCAAAGTAATCAAGTTTTCACCGGCAAATTCAATCATCATTTCTTTGACGTAGTGCGGCGGGATATAGCCACGAGTTTTTTGATCGAACTGTAAGCCGCTGTTGTTAGGGTGGCTCACAACAACCTGGGCTTGAGTTGTTTCGCCGATATTTGCATCACGCATACGAATCTGCATTTTGCCAAGCCGGGCCATCGCTGCTTCCATATCTTTGCCGGCTGGTGCACTGCAGCCACCAGAAGCTTTTACAAAACGAGAAACCATATGCAGAGAACCATCGTTCATTTCTGCAATGGCTCGCATATCTGTGTACTGATCAATTCGCACACGAGTGGCGATATCAACATCACCCAATGCTGGTGATAAATGGAAATTGGCTGAATACGGCATCGGGTTTTTATCGATGATGATATGAATATTTTTAATATATCTATCAGCCGTTTGTGGTTGCAGCGATTTTACGCTTATCGGAACAATCGCAGCATCTTCAGCTCGAGTAGGCGCCTCCAGTACCAACAAGTCATCTGCATTCTCACGTATTTCACGATCACCAAAATAGGTTTGTTTAAGTCCTGCCCATAACTCTTGTTCTGCTGTGGCTGCATGTGTTGTAAAACTAAAACTGATCAGCATGGCGAGCATGCTGGTATAAATTGAAAAGCGCCTCATGATTTTCTCTCCCCTCGTTATTATTATTCCCACTCCAATTCAACGAATGCAGCGGTGACATTTCGACGATGATAATCTTCAAAAAGTTTCCATTTTTCAGCTTCTTGCTTGCCTACTGAGGCAATGGCTTCTTCGATGGTTCCCATATCATTAATAATGAATCGTATCTCCTCTCGAATCGTTGTCAGATAGTTCAATAAATTCTGCCAGCCAACGGATTCGTCACGCGCAAAAGCCGTTCCATGTCCAGGAATGATCATTGCTGCGTTCAAATCTATAACGAGGGGAGAGAAAATCTATCAATTTATTAAGTGCATCAATCCAACCATTAATACTGCCATCTAGGGCCGGTACACGTTCAACAAACAGTAAATCTCCGGTCCATAAAGTACTGGTTTTGACATCATAAACGGTTAAATCATGATCAGTGTGTGCCGTGGTATAGGCGGTTAAGACAATGGGTCGATTACCCAAATCCAAGCGTAAAGGAGCGTCGGTGGTAACGAGAATATCGGCTTCGATAAACTCGGCTCCTTGATAAGCATTACCTAAAATTTCAGAAAACTGTTTGGCGTAATGTGGTTGTCGACTAACCATGGCTGCCGGCGATTTTTCATGGCCGATAAATTTAGGCTTATCACTTTTGAATGCTGCGTTACCTAATATATGGTCAGGATGAACATGTGTATTGATGACGTAGCAGATTGGCAGCTCGGTTTTTGCACGAATAGCGGCATGTAATATTTCACCTTCTCGAAAACTACCCCCACTGTCTATTACCGCTACACATTCATCGCCAATAATGAATCCAACGTTAGCGATTGCCCCCAGATTTTCACTATCAGCCTCCTGATGCACACCCTGATGATAATAAATGCCCTCAGAAACCTGCTGTATCACATAGTTCTCCACAAGTTCAGTTGAAGCCATGGCTGAGCAAGGAAGAAATATGGATAACAGTAAAATCAATAAAGGCATGTAGATGACTCTCTAAATGACGTCGTGTGAGCTGATACAATAGCGCACTTTATCGCAATCTATCTATATCGCTAGCAGAGAACTTTTGACTATGACAATTCGCACGCGTTTTGCACCCAGCCCAACCGGATACCTTCATGTGGGGGGCGCTCGTACCGCTCTTTTTTCCTGGTTATATGCCAGAAAACATGGTGGCCGATTTGTTTTAAGGATTGAAGACACTGATCTTGAACGTTCCTCAGCGGAATCGGTTAATGCCATTCTTGAAGGCATGACATGGATGGGCTTGGATTATGATGAAGGTCCGTTCTATCAAACCCAACGTTTTGATCGTTACAAAGAGATTATTCAGCAGTTAATGGATCAGGGCGACGCTTATTACTGTTATTGCAGTAAAGATGAATTGGATGCGATGCGTGAAGAGCAGCGGGCGAATAAGCAAAAACCGCGTTATAACGGAAAATGTCGTCATCTATCCACCCCACGTGAAGGTGTAGAACCGGTTATCCGTTTTAAAAATCCAACAGTTGGTCAAGTGGTGGTGGAAGATGCCATTCGTGGCAATGTGGTTTTTGAAAATAGTGAACTGGATGATTTGATTATTGCTCGTCCAGACGGAACGCCTACCTATAATCTCACCGTGGTTGTAGATGATTTGGATATGCAGATGACCCACGTCATTCGTGGTGATGATCATTTGAATAATTCACCTCGTCAAATCAATATCTTTAAGGCTTTAGGTGCGAAACCACCGGTGTTTGCTCATGTACCAATGATTTTAGGCGATGATGGAGCAAGACTCTCTAAACGCCATGGTGCGGTCAGTGTGATGAGTTATCGTGATGCGGGATATCTTCCCGAGGCGTTATTAAATTATCTAGTTAGATTAGGCTGGTCT
>JAMDEF010000155.1 GCA_023488305.1 Gammaproteobacteria bacterium
TCGAACGTAATGGCACAGTATTAACCGCCGTCACGCCGGAACAACGCCTACAAGGTGGCGATCGTCTAGTGTTTGCCGGAGATACGCAGGGCATCACTGATCTACTGCGAATTAGGGGTATTGTTGCCTCAACCTCTGATGCAGAAGCTACAGTGCTTTCTGCAGACCGACCGGAACGCAGTCTGGTGGAAGCTGTGGTTTCACCACATTGTGCAGCTATTGGAGAAACCATTCGGGAAGCAAAATTCCGCCAGCGATATGGAGCGGTGATAATGGCCGTAGCCCGAAATGGTGAACGTATCGTGGGCAACTTGAGCAATATTGTTTTAAAAGCGGGCGACTCTCTACTATTGGAAGCTAGGCCAGCTTTTGTCAGTCGACAACGTTATAACAAAGACTTTTTATTGATAAATGATTTGGGGAAAGAGTCTCCCAATCACGATAAAGCCGCCCTAGCCTGGGTGATTTTAATCACCTTGGTCGCGGCTGCAGGATTTGGTTTAATCGATATGCTCCATGCCTCATTAATTGGGGCAACACTGATGATCCTTACCGGCTGTTGCTCAGTGAGTCAGGCAGAACGTAGTCTGGATTTGACGGTCATTTTGACTATCGCCGCATCATTTGCTTTGGGTGTAGCATTACAACAAACTGGCGTGGCAGACTATTTGGCAACTGGCATTGTGTCGATTAGTCAGAATCAACCTTGGTTGATGTTGGTAATGACGTATATCGCTGTTTCGGTACTAACCGAGGTCATCACCAATAATGCTGCAGCTGTATTAATGTTACCCATTGTTCTTGAGTTAACTGCTAAAGCCGGACTGCATAATGAACCGTTTGTCTTCGCCATTATGATGGCGGCTTCGGCAAGCTTTGCTACACCACTTGGTTACCAAACTAATCTAATGGTTTATGGTCCTGGCGGCTACCACTTCCGTGACTTCTTAAAAGTCGGTGTGCCAATGAATTTATTTATCGGCGCAGTTACATTGAGCGTGATCATGCTGATTTGGCCTTTAAACTAAATTTACTCTTATGGTTAACACTCAGATTCAACTCGCCTGCTGGAAGGATGTGCCTGCTATTTCTTCATTATTAAATGAATGTGCCAATCATATGCATCTAAATGGCATGTCGCATTGGCTCGACCTTTATGATGAGGAATTTGTCAGCCAGAATCTGCTGCAAAAATCCGTTTATATTTGCAAGCATAAATCGAGGATTATTGGTTGTGTGGCATTAGGCTCAAAACCAGCAGATCATTATGCTGATTGCTGGCCCGATATCCCAGCTGCTGATTTTTATCTGACCCAATTGGCTGTGCATCCTGAGCATCAACAAGCTGGTTATGGACGATTATTACTCCAATATTGTCTGGGCTTAATCGGTGACGGTACGATGCAATTGGATGCTGTCTCTCATTATCCGGAGTTATTGGATTTTTATCGAAAATCAGGCTTTAAGCAGATCGCTGAAGGTATTGGCTTGGGCGATCATCGATATCTGTTTGAGTACGCTCATTCATCCCAATAACGTATCAATCAACATAATGGCAAACAGACCGCCCATTAGGCCAACGGTCGCCCTTGTTTGATGTCCATTTCGATGCGTTTCAGGAATCACTTCATGAGACACCACAAAAATCATTGCGCCAGCAGCTATGCCTAAACCTAATGGATAGGAAACCGGTAAACCGCTGGACAATATTATGCCGACCAACGCTCCTATGGGCTCAACCAATCCGGTAGCTGCTGCAATCGCCACAGCTTTTCCAGCAGATATATTGATCCGTCTTAGTGCCAACACAACGGCCAGCCCTTCAGGGATATTTTGTAAAGCGATCGCCGCTGTCAGTGGAATACCAACTGACAAATTACCAT
The DNA here is from genome assembly GCA_023488305.1 of Gammaproteobacteria bacterium. Lineage (GTDB taxonomy): Bacteria > Pseudomonadota > Gammaproteobacteria > Nitrosococcales > Methylophagaceae > Methylophaga. The sequence continues at coordinate 1,884 of JAMDEF010000155.1, forward strand.
CGGTGTAACTTACGCCAATCGCCATGCCTTCGGGAAAGTTGTGCAATGCAATAGCCAGCACAAACAGACTCACTCTTCCAACCTGTTGATGTCCGGCACCACAAGGGCCTGAATGTTGGTGTTCATGGGGCAAGTAATAATCCAACCCTAACATCAATAGCACACCACCTATCATGCCAAAAATAATGATCGCAACACCACTTATGGCATGGCCCGTTAAGTCAGTGGCAGCTTCAACTCCGGGAAGAATCAAAGAAAAAAAACTTGCCCCCAACATCATACCCGCTGCCATGCCAAGCATTGTGTCTTCAGTGATTGTTGGAAGTTTTTTGACAAATAAACCAGGCGCAGCACCTAATGCTGTCGACAACGCCCCGACCCCACCGCCAATTAAGGCCCATTTTAAAAACTGTGGATCGATATTAGAGTGAATATTCATCAGATTCACCAGCAACAATCCGACAATTAAGCTGATGGCAGACAAAATGAAGATCGAGATGCCCGGCCGAGTATTAAATTGTTCACGCCAACTTTTTAAAAGCAACGTTAGGGTTTGTCTTATGGCCTGCTGCATTGATTTATCTCGAATAGCTTCATCAACTTTATAAAAGATTGAGCGCACAAACACAAATAACAAATTGAACTGTGGCTAACTCGAACTAATTGCTTGTCGCTATTTTCATAAGGTGAAGTAACAAAATTTGGAGCAGGACGATGCAGGCTTTACAAGAACATTCGCTAAGCTGCCCTTATTGCGGCGAAACCATTGAGATTTTGCTGGATTGCACGATTGAACATCAACAATATATCGAAGATTGCTTTGTATGTTGTCGGCCCATACAATTTTCGGTCAGTATTAATGGGGATGGCACATTTCAGGTCGACGCAACCGATGAAAATGCTTAAAAAATAAAGGATTTTAAACGTTTCATATCAACATTAACTTTCCAAGCAGTCTTAATACTCAATCGCACTGCGGGATGATTTAGATGGATCAAATATTAAGCTCCTGGATTTAAAGGAAAAATATCCTGTATAAACAAGGATAGTTTGCTTATTGAAGGATGTTATATTTCATTATCTAATGGAACAAAACCAATGATGGGAATGAACATTGAATCGTATTTGGCATAATGCTTTTTATCCTGCCCTGCTCATCGCGCTATTATTACCGCAAGCCTATGCATCCCTGGATTTGTTAGCGGGCGTTGAAGCAGGTATTGAAACAGATACCGCAATGAGCACGATTGATCTGGATCGAACACAAGAAATACTCTCATCAAATGATTTTGAATCTGAGCATGTATGGCATAACGACCACACTGGTATTCAATACCAAATCAAACTTCAACGCAGTTACTCCTATGGCCACTACCCCTGTCTGGCTTACCAATTGAAAATTAAAAACGGTGAAGATCTGCAGGAAAAATCGCTGGATGCCTGCCAGCATCGTAGCGGCAAGTGGATCTCTATTTCACCCAGTTCAATGGCCTTCTAGGGCGCATCCGCTATAAATACGGCTCGTTTGGGTGCCGGATAACCCTCAACTGTTTTACTGATATCCTGCGGGTCGAGAAAATCCTGTAACGATTCAAATGTCATCCATTCTGTCGCTCGTTGCTCATCTAGAGACGTCAGATTTTCATCCACACATCGCACATTTTTATATCCGCATTTTCTCAGCCATAACATCATGGTTGGCACCGATGGAATAAACCAGACATTACGCATTTTTGCATAACGCTCTTCTGGCATCAGACTCATGCCTTCTTCCCCATCAATGATCAACGTTTCCAGCACCAATTCTCCACCTGAGCGAAGACAATGCCGCAACTCCATTAAATGGTTTAGCGGAGAACGGCGATGATATAAAACGCCCATCGAAAACACTGTATCAAACAGGTGCAGTTTTTCCGGCATGTGTTCAATACCAATCGGTAAAACAAAATGCCTATCACTCTGAATAAAGTGTTGCATCAGTTGATACTGCATACTGAAAACCAGTGTCGGATCTATGCCCATCACCATGCTGGCACCCTCACCCACCATGCGCCAGCCGTGATAGCCATTGCCGCCACCGACATCCAGAACCTTACGTCCCTGCAAAGAGCTGAGATGAGGTAAAACCCGATCCCACTTCCAGTCGGAACGCCATTCAGTATCAATATTGATATCAAATAATTGGTACGGGCCTTTGCGCCACGGGTGGAAGATTTTGATCAGATCAATAAAGGCTTGTTTATCAATACTGGATATATCCTCCGATGTGCCGATCTGCACGGCTTGTTGCAGCTCAACTTTCGCAGGTTTTACAGAGGGTAAATTCGCCAATGCCTGTTGCCATAACGGCATCTTGCCATGAAAATCATCAGCCAGCCTTTCAGCAGTAAAAGTTGCCAATTGCTCGGCCCAGTCAGCTTGTCCAACGGATTCAAGCCAACGGTAAAACGGTTCATATACAGTCATTTAAAAGCTATAAAAGAGGCAAAGTTAAAACATTGAAACCAGCATTCGCTACGAGTAAAACCGGCTTGGCTGAGACGATGTTGATGTGTTGAAAGAGTTTCGGGGATTAATACATTTTCCAGCGCGCTGCGTTTCTGGCTGATTTCCAGATCACTGTAACCATTAGCGCGTTTGAAATCATGATGTGCTTCAATAAAAAAAGTCTGTTGCTCATCACTGTCAAAAGCCAGTTTTTCCGACAGGATAAATACGCCGCCCGGTTTCAAGCCCTGATAAATTTGTCGAATCAACTCATCCCGTAAAGCCGGTGCAATAAACTGCAAGGTGAAGTTCATCACCACTACCGAGGCATTTTCAATAAGAGTCTGATTAATATCTTCACAGCGCAGCTCCACTGGTACTCGATTGTTATCAGCTGCGATGATTTTCTCTGCTCGTTCAATCATTGCGGCTGAATTATCAACCGCAATTATCTGACAACCTTCAGCTTTAATACGCTGGCGCATTGATAAAGTAACGGCTCCTAATGAACTGCCCAGGTCATAGCACCTGCTGTTTTCCTGAGCATAACGAGCGGCCAGAATGCCGATATTGGAGATCAGGGTGCCATAGCCAGGTACCGAGCGCTGGATCATATCGGGAAATACATCCACCACACGTTCATCAAAGCGAAAGTCCACCATCTGTTCCAACGGTGAAGCAAAAATGTTATCGGCTTTTTTGATCATCCCTGTTGCGCCTTCTTTTTAGCCACATCATTACGAAGGTAAACGGGTAAAGCTTTTTCCGCACTGACATATTCACCCCGTGCATATAATTGCTCGGCAAGTTTCAAAATAATCGCGGCTTGCGGATAAATATCGGGTTGCTGACCAATTAATTGTCCGGAAAAATTGCTTTGCAATGTATCTGCATAAACTTGCCAGCCAGTACCAGCACCTAACCACATCTCAGTATTAGCTGGCAGGAATTGTTCTGCCGGGCATACTTTTTCATCACCAAGTAGCACAACGCTTCCATCTTGCACCTGAAAACTGGCTGCATAGATTTCATCCATCCGCGCATCCATCGCCACCGCTATATTATGCTGGCTGGTCTGCTCATAAGCAGCCTGGGCGACTGCAACTAAAGTAGAGACTGGAATAACCGGAAGCCCACGAGCAAATGCAATTCCTTGAGCAACACCCACCCCGATTCTAACCCCAGTGAATGAGCCTGGCCCACGCCCAAATGCCAAAGCATCAATATCAGCGATTGAAGCATCTGCCTGCTTGAAAAGCTGATCGAGCATCCCCAATATAAGGGTCGAGTGACCCCGTTGAGTCATTTGCTGCTGCTGATACAACACTCCGTTAATGGTTATTGCGGCAGAACAACTTTCGGTACTGGTATCAAGGGAAAGCAGATTCATTGGTTGGTCATCATCATGTCATTTGAACGTCATAGACGCGCATTATAATTCAACCGTCGACTACAAAGGAGGTTCGCTATGGGTTATATCGCTGATACCATCTATATTTTTCGTGAATTGATGAAACTGTTGTTTGTGGTGGTAACATCACCTTTCGCAGTCGTTGGCAGTTTGCTAATGCTGGGAAGTGTTACCTGGCAGTCATAATATTGAGAAACTAAATGAGCGTCATTCATCTACAAGCACTGGATAAAATCCGCGATAAAGACTGGGATGGCGCTCATCAGCTTATTCAGCAATACAATGATCCATTAGCCTGTTTAATACATGGCTATCTGCACCGTATTGAGGGGGACCTGTCTAACGCTGCTTACTGGTACAACCGAGGAAAAGAAGTTGTACCAGCAAACAGCTTAGAAGACGAGTTAAAGCGTTTATATACGCTTGCCGACAAAGCCTAGCGCGGTATTATTTTCTAATACCTTCAATAGACAACGTCAGAAAGACTTCCTGAGAGCTTGGTCCCAGCTTGCTGACATCAATGCCATAATCTTCAATGATAAAGCTGGTTTCACCATGGAAACCGACACGGTAACCACCCCATGGATCTTCACCTTCACCGACTTTTTCTACTGGAATCGTCATTGGTTTGGTTACACCATGCAAAGTAAAATCACCTTTCATCAATAATGTACCATCGGCCTGCTGTTCAAAGCTGGTTGAGGTAAAACGTGCTTCGCGATGCTTGGCCGTGTTCAGAAATTGCTCACGCAAGTGCTTGTCGCGTTCAGCAAAGTTGGTATCCACACTGGCCACATCAATTTTCACATCAATTTTTGATGCTTCTGGGTTCTCTGCGTCATAGCTGAACGTGCCTTCAAAATCATTAAAACGTCCGCTCATCCAGCTAAAGCCCAGATGTTGAATGCGAAAATCAATAAAAGCATGTGCTTTTTCAGTATCAATCACATAGTCAGCCGCTTGTGCTGGCAATACAAATGCCGAACTTATCGCTAAGGCAAAAATGGTTTTTTTCATGTGAACTCCTGTTGGTTTAAAGATTAAGCATGCGACGCAAGGTGGCGTCTTTATTAATGAAATGATGTTTTAGCGCTGCCAGGGCGTGAATTGAGGCAATCGCAATAATGAAATACGCTGACCATAAATGCAGTTTGCTAACCAAATCGCTGGTCGAGACAGTTAGTTGAGTGAGAGCAGGAATATTGAACCAGTCAAAAATACCCAGTGGCTGGCCTTTTGCGGTGACAATTAGATAGCCGGTAATAGCCAATACGATAATCGCCAAATTCATCAGTTGATGTACTGTTTTTGCTGCTAAATTCTGCCAAATCGGAGTAGTTGAAATTGCTGCAGGTTTGCCAGCAAACGGTCGCCATAGCCAACGAAACAAGACCAAGAAAAAAACAATAAATCCAAGACCTTTATGCCACCACGGTGCCTGGTAATACCAGTCATCGTAATAACCAAGATCAACCATCCATAGACCGAGAACAAACAAACCGATAGTCAGCAGTGCGACAGACCAGTGCAGCAATATGCTGATCAATCCATAACGTTCAGAGCTGTTCTTAAAACGCATGCATTCCTCTCCATAGGAAACCTTCAGAATGCTTGTCTGACCCTACTATATTCCTAGGGTTCCGTTAATGATTAGCGTTTGCGGGAACGTTGCGTTCCACTTTTAACCTTTTTGGATCGTACATGCTGGGTGCGAAAAGCCGGCTGCGTTGACGGCGTTTTAGCCTTACGAGTAATCCGTTTTCCCTCACCCATTTCGCCTGTGCCTTTAGGTTGAAAGCTTGGGATTAAATGTTTTTTACCATTACCAATCAAATCCGCTCGGCCCATGTTCTTCAAAGCGTCGCGTAATAATGGCCAGTTCTCTGGGTCGTGATAACGCAAAAAGGCTTTATGTAAACGACGTACTTTTAAACCTTTTGGAACAGTAATGTCACCACCTTGGCGACGAACCTTATGCAAGGTATCTTTACCAGAATGATACATAGCAGCAGCGGCCGACATCGGTGAGGGTAAATACGCCTGAACCTGGTCAGCACGAAAACCGTTATTCTTCAGCCATAGCGCCAAATTCAGCATGTCTTCATCAGTAGTACCCGGATGAGCCGCAATAAAATAAGGAATCAAATATTGTTCTTTACCGGCCTGTTTAGAGAATTTATCAAACATGGCCTTGAACTTGTCATAGGTGCCGATGCCGGGTTTCATCATCTGCGACAATGGACCTTCTTCGGTATGTTCCGGAGCAATTTTCAAATAGCCGCCGACATGATGGGTCACCAGTTCTTTGACATATTCCGGTGATAGAACGGCAAGGTCATAACGCAGTCCGGAGGCAATCAGGATCTTCTTGATACCTGGCAGACTGCGGGCACGACGATATAGATTAATTAATGGCGTATGGTCGGTATTGAGGTTTTTACAAACACCTGGGAAAACACAGGATAAACGGCGGCAACTGGCTTCAATTTCTTCGCTGTTACAGGCCAGACGATACATATTCGCTGTCGGGCCGCCCAGATCCGAGATAATGCCGGTAAAGCCCGGAGTGGTATCGCGGATCGCTTCAATCTCGCGAATAATCGAATCTTCACTGCGGCTCTGGATAATGCGACCTTCATGTTCAGTAATCGAACAGAAAGTACAGCCACCAAAACACCCGCGCATGATATTCACCGAAAAGCGAATCATCTCGTAAGCCGGAATATTGGCTTTGCCATATTCTTTATGTGGCAAACGGCTATATGGCAGATCAAACACCGCGTCCATTTCTTTGGTGGTCAAAGGGATTGGTGGCGGGTTCAGCCAGACATCCTGATCACCGTGTTGTTGAACTAAAGCCAGCGCATTACCGGGATTAGTCTCCAAATGCAGAATCCGTGAGGTATGTGCATAAATAATCGGATCATCTTTAACCGTTTCGTAAGGCGGAAGACGAATAACCGTTTTATCGGCATTGCGTGGTGAAACACGATGAATTTTAATGACATTGGTAGCAGGTTCAGCTGGAGCGGCTGTTTGTTCAGCAGTTTCCGCCTTGGATTGCTCGCAGCTCTCTTCGGTCTGCATCTGATACGGATCAATCGGTGGATTAAGCTGACCGGGCTTATCAATACTGGTGGAATCTTTCTCCCACCAGTTCTCACGGCGACCATGACGTTTGGTATAGACCGTGCCACGAACATCCGTCAGTTCACTTACTGGCTCACCCTGAGCTAAACGATGGGCTATTTCTACCACCTGACGCTCGCCATTACCGTAAACCAGTAAATCGGCCTTGGAATCCATAATCACACTGCGACGTACTTTTTCTGACCAGTAATCGTAATGTGCAATTCGACGCAGACTGGCTTCGATGCCGCCAATAACAATCGGCACGCCTTTATAAGCTTCGCGGCAACGTTGACTGTAAACCACTACGCTATGGTCTGGCCGTTTACCACCTTCACCATCAGCAGTATAAGCATCATTACGGCGGATTTTTTTGTCTGAAGTGTATCGATTGACCATCGAATCCATATTGCCGCCAGTGACGCCAAAAAACAGGTTCGGTTTGCCTAATCGCTGAAAATCTTTGGTGCTGTTCCAATCGGGCTGCGAGATGATACCGACACGAAAACCCTGTGATTCAAGCAATCGGCCGATTAATGCCATACCAAAACTAGGATGATCCACATAAGCATCGCCGGTAATGATGATGACATCACAACTGTCCCAACCCAGAGCTTCCATTTCGCTGCGTGACATAGGCAATTGTGGTGCAACACCGAAGCGGTGAGCCCAAAACTTGCGGTAGGAAAAAATATCAGGAGCGGCTTGCATAGAACCTCAGATCAACAATAGCGAAAAATCAAAGGCTTATTCTAACAAAGACTAGGGATTAACGGCCGCTTTAAATGAATCCAAAGAATCAACGATAATAACTGGTGTGCCTTTTTCGACCCACATGGCAAGTTCTCGAACTTCAGAATTACGCATGGCAATACAGCCTTGAGTCCAGTTGGACACCTCATGAATATCCAGTTTGTCGGGCGTTTCATCACCGATTCCATGAATACCAATCTGTCCACCCAAAGGTGTATTTTGCGGCGGTGTTTCGTTATAAATGAAGGCGGCCAGAATTCGGCGGTATTCTTTGCGAGTGATGCGTCCTTCTTTCAAAGCTTGTTTTGCATCATCCATATTGGGATAGTCCAGATGCATAAACAGATAAAAGCGATCACTGCTGCGGATATCTCTGATTCGATAATGGCCTTTCGGCGTTCGCCGATCGCCTTCTTGCATTTTTGGCTGTCTGCCACCACTGCCTAAAGCCACTTTAAAACTCCGCAGCGTTTTATCGTCTTTTCTAACCAATAATTTGTTCTCGGAGCGCACAATAACCAACTCAATCTCGCCCGATGCCGCGATCGCGCTGGTTGGAAGGTGAAATAAAAGGGCTATGAAAAGCAGCCTGAGCATATGGCAATTAATCCGCTAAAAATTGTGAATCGACTTTTATCATAAAACGCCTTAATTATCACCTCTAAATAAATATTTTTAAAGAAATAATCGATTTAGAAAGGAAATATTTTGCTTAATCAGATCGCGCAGCGCTTGAGGCAATCCCACATCAAATTTCTCGTCAAGTCTTTCCGCTAAATCACGGTGTTTTTTCAATTGGCTTACGTTGAATTTTTGCTTTAATGCCAGACCAATCACATTGCCTTTATCTGCTACTGGCAACACTAAAGTCTGATCGGCAAAACTCCGATTAATCCGCTGCATGGATTGACTGAATCCTGGTCGGTCAGTTCCCCACAAATTAATACTCATCAAGCCTTGCTCGTTCAACACACCGAAACAGGCATCAAAAAAAGCCTGTCCTTCAACACTGGCAGACATACCTAAATGATCATAGGCATCCACCAACAACATGTCATAAAAAGCACCATTGCTGAAAAATTGGTCACTGACAAATCGGTAACCATCGCCATGATGAATTCTTAAACGGGCATCATTTTGTGGCACATTAAAATAGCGCTGCGCGACATCAATAACATCTTGTCGATATTCGATCACATCAATCTGACAATCATCAAAATGATGCAACAAAAACTTGACCAGCGATCCGCCGCCCAAACCGATCACACAAATATTTTTGGGTTGGGGTTGAAACAATAATCCGGCCATCATGGCGCGGGTGTAACTTAATTCCAGCGAATGCGGGGATTGCAAAGACATGCTGCTCTGTCGCGGGTAAGTGCCGAAATGCAAGGATCTCGTATTCTCTATATCGACGACCTCAATAACCCCTTCATCGGATGTGGCCTGATAGACAACATAACCACCATAATACAATGGCATTAACGCTTAACCTCTTCGTCCAGCAATTGCTTATATAACCAGCCATGGACCTGATTGGTTAGTTGTTGAGGCACACTGCTGAAATAATGATCTGCCCCGGTAATCTGCCGTAAGTGATAATTAGCTCTTTGCTCAGTTTTCATTTGAGTCTGCCGTTTCAAGATGGCTTGTTTCACATTATCTTTCTGCAGGCTTCCCAGTATCTCCAATGTTGGAATAGTCACATCAGTGATGCTGACACCTTCAGCTAATTCAGCCGTATTAATCATAATTAGAGCTGCCACCGGTACAGCCGTTTCATTGATTGTCTTTATGGCTAACTGCCCCCCCGCCCCCTGACCAATCAGCACGATATTTTCATGTCCTTCTTGCTGTAATTTCAATAAGGCCGCATCAATGCGCTGCGCGGTGGTAATCGTAGTAAATATTTGCTCTGAGGTGGCTGCCTCTGTAGTGGTTTCGGATTCCTCCGTAGCTGGCGTTTCAGCAGGTGCCTCTTCAACTTCAGGTACCGGTGGAGCTTCAGGAGTTTCTTCTGTTTCATTTGGTTCTGCAGTCTCATCGATTGCTGATTCTGTGTCCGCTAACGCCGGTTCATTAGCTTCACTGAAACGAATAGTTTTGATCGCCAGCGTATTCCAACCATGGCTAGGCAATTGCCGTCTTAATAAGCCGATAGCCGCACTGTCAATATGCTCATTAATGTCATGCAGCAATAATATAGCGCCGCGAGCTGTTCCTAATGTCTGGGGTAAATAAGCAGCCGCAATAGTTTGATCACCAACCGCCAACGGTGCATAGCCTTTGGTCACCGAATCCTGGCGCAGAATTTGTGCTTTATCTGCAGCAACACTCTCCGTCATGCCAGCAAACAAAGCCACACTGAGGTAAATCAGTATAAAAAATGCTGGAATGGGTAGTCTTTGGATTTTCACCAATTTTCCTATTAGTGTCGGTTAAGCAATTCGCGTCAGTATAATGAGGGCCAGTGAATTTCAAAAGCTGAAAAAACCCATCTTTTACGGTAGAGTAACGGGTTTTTACAACAAATTTTTAACTAACTTAAAGAGAATCCGACATGGCCGAATTCAAAATTGCCCCATCCATCCTCTCCGCTGACTTTGCCCGACTTGGTGAAGAAGTGGTAAATGTACTGGCCTCAGGCGCTGATATCGTTCATTTCGACGTAATGGATAATCATTATGTGCCTAACCTGACGATCGGACCTTTAGTCTGTGAAGCTTTGCGCAAACATGGTGTAACGGCGGAAATTGATGTGCACTTAATGGTTAAACCGGTTGATCGCATCATTCCAGATTTTGCCAAAGCCGGTGCCAGTTTCATCACTTTTCACCCTGAAGCTTCCGAACACATCGATCGCAGCCTGCAATTGATTAAAGCTGAGGGCTGTAAAGCCGGTTTGGTGTTTAATCCAGCTACGCCGCTGACTTTGGCAGAACATGTTTTAGATAAGGTAGATCGTATCCTTCTGATGTCGGTTAACCCTGGTTTTGGTGGTCAGAAATTCATCCCTCATACACTGGAAAAATTACGTCAGGCACGCAAAATGATTGATGAAAGCGGCTACGATATTGACCTTGAAATCGATGGCGGCGTGAACGTACAAAACATTCGCGAAATTGCTGAAGCCGGTGCTCGTACTTTTGTTGCAGGTTCTGCAGTATTTGGTGCAGCTCAGGACAGTGATCCAAACAAATATGAAACAGTGATTGCTGCACTTCGTGCTGAATTGGCCCAAGCTAAAATCTAAGCAAACAATGCAAGAACAGCCGGCTTTCAAACCAGTGATTTTAGACGGTACACTGCTTGTCAGTGTGCCGTTTTCGGCATGTTTTTTTGATGTTAAGTGACAAAGTTGGTGCTGTTAAAACTTCGCGCACCGTCAGTTAAATTGTTTTTATGAATTATGGTAACAATCACGGGAATAATATCCGCTCGGTTAATCCAGATGCGGTTATTGAAAGTTTTACTGGGTTAAACACTCTTTTTTAGAAGCCGGATATGAAACAGGCACAATTCGACCAACTGGCCAGTGAAGGCTATAACCGCATCCCACTTTATCGCGAAGTGCTCGCTGATTTGGATACGCCATTAAGTACCTATCTTAAGTTGGCAGATGCGCCCTATTCCTATCTATTTGAATCCGTTCATGGCGGTGAAAAATGGGGTCGTTATTCGATTATTGGTCTGCCTTGTGAATCAATTATCAAAGTCTTCGGCGATCAGATCAAAATTTATCAACGAGATGTATTGATAAATGAAATTCAGCACGATGATCCGCTGACCTGGATCGCTGAGTTCCAAGCAAAATTTAATGTTCCTGTGTTGGAACATTTACCAAAATTCAATGGCGGAATGGTCGGCTATTTCGGTTATGACACCGTACGTTATGTTGAAACCCGTTTGGGTGAAGCACCAGAAAATGATCCTTTGGGCTGCCCCGATGTGTTGCTGATGATTTCGGATGAACTCGTGGTGTTTGATAATCTTAGCGGACGATTGTTCTTGATCGTGCACGCTGATCCAACATTGCCCGATGCCTACGATCAAGCACAGCAACGTTTGGATCAATTGATTAAAGATTTACGTGAATCAGCTCCTAAATTCAGCGACAAACGTCCACAAAACTCGGTATCAGAGCAGGATTTTGTCTCCGGTTTTACTCATGATGGTTTTATCGAAGCAGTCAATAAGGCAAAACAATACATCAATGATGGCGACATCATGCAGGTGGTATTGTCACAACGTTTGTCAGTGCCATTTCATGCTGCAGAAATCGATTTATATCGTGCTTTACGCACCTTAAATCCTTCACCTTATATGTATTACCTGAACCTAGAAGACTTCCATATCGTCGGATCCTCTCCGGAAATTCTGGTTCGCATGGAAGACAACGAAGTGACTGTTCGACCGATTGCCGGCACACGGCGGCGTGGTGTGACCGCTGAACAGGATAAAGCTCTGGAGCAGGAATTGCTCAATGATCCCAAAGAATTGGCCGAGCATTTAATGCTGATAGATCTGGGCCGTAATGATGTAGGTCGGGTCAGTCAGACTGGCACAGTGAATCTGACCGATAAAATGGTGATTGAACGCTATTCGCATGTCATGCATATCGTCTCCAATGTCACAGGTCAGGTGTTACCCGGCATGACCGCTATGGATGCACTCCGTGCAACCTTCCCTGCTGGAACGGTAAGTGGTGCTCCGAAAGTGAGAGCAATGGAAATTATTGATGAATTAGAACCGGTGAAACGTGGGGTTTATGCAGGCGCCATTGGCTATTTGTCATGGTCTGGCAATATGGATACCGCTATCGCCATACGTACCGCTGTGATTAAGGATAAACAACTGCATATCCAGGCCGGTGCAGGCATTGTCTATGACTCTGTTCCAGAAATGGAATGGGAAGAAACCATGAATAAAGCTCGCGCAATTTTCAAAGCGGTTGCCATGGCTGAGGCCGGTCTTGAACCGCCTAAGCCCACCGAATAAATAACAGGACCGACTATGCTGTTAATGATTGATAACTATGACTCGTTCACCTATAACCTGGTGCAGTATTTTGCTGAACTGGGCGCTGAGGTTGAAGTGCAGCGTAACGATAAACTGACGATTAATGACATAGAAACCCTTAATCCTGAGCTTATCGTGATATCGCCTGGCCCTTGTACGCCAAATGAGGCCGGTATTTCATTAGAAGTTATTCATCACTTTGCCGGTAAGAAACCGATTTTAGGTGTGTGTCTTGGTCATCAGGCTATCGGTCAGGCTTTTGGCGGAAACGTGGTACATGCGCGGCAAATCATGCATGGCAAAACGTCTCCAGTACATCACAACAATGTCGGAGTCTTTAGAGGCCTGAATAATCCATTGCAGGCCACCCGCTACCACTCGCTGGTAATCAAAAAAGAAACATTACCTGATTGTTTCGAAGTAACCGCCTGGACAGAAAATGTCGATGGCACTATTGATGAAATTATGGGTGTTCGGCATAAAACGCTACCGATTGAAGGTGTGCAATTTCATCCAGAATCTATCTTGACCGAACAGGGTCACCAATTATTGAAAAACTTTCTGGATGAACACCATGGTTGAGAATGAATTCACCATGCAGGCTGCAATCAAACTGATTACCCAGCATCAACATCTGTCTGAACAACAAATGTCTGCAGCAATGCGCTTGATTATGACTGGCGAGGCAACCGATGCTCAGATTGGCGGCTTTTTGATTGGTTTACAGATGAAAGGCGAAACCGTTACGGAAATTGCCGCGGCCGCTTCAGTTATGCGTGAATTAGCTACGCCGGTAAATGTCTCTGGAGATCATGTTATTGATACCTGCGGCACTGGTGGTGACGGGGCCAGCAGCTTTAATGTATCAACTGCCAGTGCATTTGTAGTGGCGGCAGCCGGTGCAAAAGTAGCAAAACATGGCAATCGTTCCATCAGCAGCACATCTGGCAGTGCCGATGTGCTGGAAACAGCTGGCGTTAATCTGGAATTAACACCTGAGCAAGTGGCTCAATGCGTTGAAACCACTGGTGTTGGTTTTATGTTTGCCCAACGCCATCATGGCGCGATGAAACATACCGTCGGTCCACGTCGTGAAATGGGTGTCCGCACCATATTCAACTTACTCGGCCCTCTGACCAATCCAGCCAAAGCCAAACATCAGGTGATGGGTGTATTTGATAAAAAATGGGTTGAATCAATCGCTCAGGTACTGCAAAAACTTGGCAGTAAACATGTGATGGTGGTGCATGCCGCAGATGGTATGGATGAAATCAGTATTGGTGCAGACACCTTTGTTGCCGAACTGAAAGATGGTGAGATTTCAACCTACACCATCAAGCCCGAAGATTTTGTGATGCAACGTATTGATATCAGCCAGCTGATTGTCACCAATGCACAGCAAAGTCTCGATATTATTCGACGTGTATTTGCCGGTGAACCCGGCCCGGCCCGCGATATTGTGGTTCTCAATGCTGGTGCCGCAATTTATACAGCGGATCTGGCTGATAGCCTTGCCGAAGGTGTTCGCCAGGCCAAACATTTTATTGATACCGGTATTGCCCAACAAAAATTAGATGCGCTTATAGCGTGCAGCCAACTTTAATTTAAAGATCGTTTATGACTGACACACCCGATATTCTGAAAAAAATTCTGCAACGTAAACAACAGGAAATTGCTGAGCGCAGCAAACGTTTGCCAATCAATTTGTTACAGCAACTGGCCGAAAATGCTGATCCGGTTAGGGGTTTTGTTGAAGCTATTGAACGGAAACTTAATGCTGGTCAAAGTGCGGTTATCGCTGAAATTAAAAAAGCTTCGCCCAGTAAAGGTGTGCTGCGAGCTGATTTTCAACCTGCAGAAATCGCTTTGTCTTATCAAAATGGTGGCGCAGCCTGTTTATCAGTGCTGACCGATCAGGATTTTTTCCAGGGCCATGAAGATTATCTGAAACAAGCACGTTTTGCCTGTCAGTTACCGGTGATCCGCAAAGACTTTATTATTGATCCCTATCAGGTATTCGAAGCCAGAGCGATTGGTGCCGATTGTATCTTGCTGATTGTTGCGGCGTTGGATGATGATCAACTGGAACAGTTGAGTCAATTAGCGATACAGCTTGATATGGACGTGCTGGTGGAAGTGCATAATGAAGAAGAATTGCATCGTGCTATGGTGATGAACCTACCATTGATTGGAATTAACAACCGCGATCTGCACACGTTTGAAACTTCACTTGAAACCACAATCAAATTACTTAATTTCATTCCGGATGAAACTATTGTCATCACCGAAAGTGGCATCCTCGGCAAAGAAGATGTCGCATTAATGCGTGAGCACGGTGTTAATGGGTTTCTGGTAGGCGAAGCCTTTATGCGTTCAGAGGATCCCGGTGTTGCTTTAGCCAACCTTTTTGATTGATACGTTTAAGCCACGGTGTTCCTCATCAAATAACACCATGGTCTTACCATGAGCCCAAAGCACACCACGATCTTGTAATTCTTTTAATACCCGGCCGACCATTTCTCTTGAACAACCCACAATTCGGCTGACTTCCTGACGAGTGATCTTGATTTGTCGGCCTTGCTCATGACGCATTGCGTCTGGTTGAGCAGCCAAATCTTTTAACGCTTCCTCTACTCGACCAGAAACATCCATAAAGGCCATATTGGTCGCTTTACGAGTCGTGGTCAGTAAACGTTTGGACATCTGGACGCCAAGCGTTTCTAACAAGTACGGATAACAGCCCTTCAATTCTGTTTTGGATAAAGCTTTTAAAGTCTGGTAACTGATTTCTTCAGTACGACAATCGGTTCTGGCCTTGACCAGTGAGATACGGTCGCTTACATCATGGAAGTAACCAACTTCACCGATAAAATCGCCCTGATTAAGATAGGCAACGATTAACTCTTCACCCTCTTCATTTTCAACACAGATACTGACCGAGCCTTCGCGAATATAATAAAGCTTGTCAGGGATATCACCCGGTCGTGTCAGCATTGTCTTAGCAGGGTAAACCTTGCTGTGGCAGTGCTTGAAAAACTCTGCCAACTGCTCTTCTCTCTCTTTATGTTTTAAATAATCCATGTCTTGAAGGCCCAGCTTTATTTTTATAAGGATTAATTCTGCCCAATTCCGATGATTATGGCAAAATTAAACGTTGTTACGCGTAATTTATGCAGGATGAGTTAAATGAAAGCAAGAGTAAAGTGGGTTGAAGATGTTTTATTTGTCGGTGAGTCCGGAACAGGACATACCGTGGTGATGGATGGCCCCGCAGAAGCTGGTGGTCACGGCACCGGCATGCGGCCTATGGAGCTCCTTTTATTAGGTCTGGGTGGTTGTACTTCATTTGATGTCATCGATATTTTAAAAAAATCGCGTCAGGATGTGACAGATTGTGTGGTCGAGGTTTCCGCAGAGCGCAGTGAAGAAGCTCCAAAAGTCTTTACCAAAATTCATGTGCATTACACTGTCACTGGCCGTAATC
This sequence comes from Gammaproteobacteria bacterium, assembly GCA_023488305.1. Lineage (GTDB taxonomy): Bacteria > Pseudomonadota > Gammaproteobacteria > Nitrosococcales > Methylophagaceae > Methylophaga. The sequence goes on from JAMDEF010000155.1 coordinate 18,167, forward strand.
TTAAAGCTAACTTTGTTGATCGCGCGGTTAAACTTTCAACTGAAAAATACTGCTCAGCTTCAATCATGTTGGCAAAAACAGCTGAAATCACCCATGACTATGAAGTGATTGAACAAGCATAAATACTTTCCCAAAAACGGAGCATAACCATGCAGCGACCAACACGAACCGGCGGTTTGCGTCATGTAGCGTTAACCGTCGAAAATCTCGAAGCCTGCGAACAGTTTTATGTTGATTTGTTAGGTATGGAAGTCGAATGGCGACCCGATACAGAAAATGTGTATCTGACTTCCGGCAATGACAACCTTGCCTTGCACCGCGGAGAAAACATTAATAAATCGCCAGTTCAGCCTTTGGATCATATTGGCTTTATTATTCCGACTCCTGAGCAGGTAGATGAGTGGTACGCTTTTCTGGATCATCATGCAGTGCCCATGCGCCAACCGCCCCGCACCCATCGTGATGGAGCTCGCAGTTTTTATTGTTATGATCCAGCCGGTACAGTGGTACAGATCATCTACCATCCGCCGATTTCATAAAGCAGAGTGATTATGAAAACTTATATTTATAAGAGCCGTAAAAAAGAAGAGTTGTATCTTTATCTCAGCAAAAAAGATGACTTTTCAGAAGTACCACCAAGCCTCTATAGCTCAATGGGCAATGAGCCGATATTTGTGATGGAACTGGATCTCAGCCCGGATCGAAAACTAGCCCGTGAAGATGTGAAGAAAGTTATTCATAATCTGCAAAGCCAAGGCTTTCATGTACAAATGCCGCCCACTCACGATTTGTTGTTGCATCGTGAGCGTACTGGTCAACTGCATTAATTCAAATGAGCTTTTTAAGCTCGTAGAGTAATTCCAAAGCGGCTTTAGGTGTTAATTCATCTGGATTGATTTGTTCAATTTTGTTTAGCAGAACTGAATTATCCTGTTGAGCAAATAAATCAGGTTGCGGTAGTTGTTCCTGCATATTTGAACCTACCGTTCGTTGTGATTCCAAATTCGCCAATTTATGTTTAGCAGCTTGAATCACATCGTTGGGTACCCCGGCAAGTTGCGCCACCTGCAATCCATAACTCTGATTGGCCGCACCTGGTTTTAATTGATGCAGAAATACAATCTTGTCACCGTGTTCAATCGCATCGAGATGTACGTTTAAGGCTTTGTCATACAACGCTGGCAACTGGGTCATTTCGAAATAATGTGTGGCAAATAAAGTATAAGCACCGATATCCCGCACCAGTTTTTCAGCGCAGCTCCAGGCCAGCGCCAACCCATCAAATGTGCTGGTGCCGCGTCCCACTTCATCCATTAACACCAGGCTTTGTGCCGTAGCATTATTCAGAATATTGGCCGCCTCATTCATTTCAACCATAAAGGTTGAACGCCCAGACGCCAAGTCATCACTGGCACCAATGCGAGTGAAAATCTGATCAATTGGGCCGATAACAGCCGATTCTGCTGGAACATAACTCCCCATATACGCCATGATCACAATCAATGCCGTCTGTCGCATATAGGTGGATTTCCCGCCCATATTCGGTCCAGTAATCACCAGCATGGATTGTTCATTTAACTGTAAGTCATTAGGACAGAAATGGGTTTTCTGCACCGCCTCAACCACTGGATGGCGTCCGGCCTGAATCGATAAACCTTTTTCAGAAGTTAACTGCGGCGCGACATAATTTAGCGTTTGTGCCCGTTCCGCCAGATTAATCAACACATCTAGCTCAGCTAATGCAGCTGCACAATGGGTCAGAGCTGCCAGCTCCGGATGAATTAATTTAAACAGTTCTTCATACAAAGATTTTTCCAAGGCCAATGCTTTTTCATTGGCACTAAGCACTTGATCCTCATGTGTTTTCAGCTCTGCAGTAATATAACGCTCGGCATTTTTCAGTGTTTGTCTGCGTGAACGTGAGCGGACAGACTGAATGTTGTGAGCGCGACTGATTTCGATATAAAAGCCGTGAACTTTATTATAGCCAACCTTTAAGGTGTTAACCCCTGTCCGCTCACGTTCACGCAGTTCCAGTTCGCGTAGAAAGTCGTTGGCATTCAGATGCAGATTACGCAACCGATCCAGTTCCGCATGATAGCCTTCTGCAATCACTCCGCCATCACGTATAAGTACCGGCGGCTCTTCCACAATCGCTTCATTTAATAATTCAAGCAATTCCGGAAAGGTACCCAACTCACGATCAATCTGTTTCAACAATCGGGCTTGAGAGCCTGATAATTCTTGATGCAGACTCGGTAACGCCGTCAGCATTCGACGTAATTGTACAAAGTCTCGAGGTCTGGCACTGCCAAGCGCTACCCGGGTAACAATGCGTTCAATATCACCTAACGGTTTTAACAGGGTTTGAACAGCAGCAATGACATCTTGTTCAATAAGGTTGCCAATCGCCGCCTGGCGTTGTTGCAGAATGGTTAAATCGCGTTTGGGCTGTAATAACCAACGTCGTAGTAAACGAGTCCCCATCGGGGTAATGGTATTATCTATCACTGACAATAAGGTATTTTGACGGCCACCCGCCAAGTTTTGCTCCAGCTCAAGATTCCGTCTGGACTGTGGATCAATACGGATGCTGTCGGCAGGTGTTTCTACGGTGATTTTGCGTAATTGCGGTAGTGCTGTGCGATGCGTTTGCTGGGCATAATTCAATAAACACCCTGCGGCCATAATAGCTAGCGGCAAATCATCACAGCCAAAGCCTTTTAAATCCGTGGTGCCAAAATGTTCGCACAAACGGCGACGTGCGGCATCAAGGCCAAAATGCCATTCCGGCACAAATTTCAGCTGTTTCTCATAGCTGTTAAATGCACTGCCATGACTGTCATCAATCAGCATTTCTGCCGGTTGCAATCTGGCTAAATCAGCTAATAAATCATTTAACGATTGATGCTGACATACCTCAAATCGTCCACTGCTGATCTCAGCAACAGCCAGTCCGTAGTGATCCTTTTGCCGTGCAATCGCAACCAGTAGATTTTCCTGTTTACTGTCGAGCAAGGCTTCATCGGTTAATGTGCCAGGCGTTAACACCCTCACCACTTTACGATCTACCGGGCCTTTGCTGGTTGCCGGATCACCAATTTGCTCACAAATAGCAACCGCTACTCCGGCTTTAAGTAAACGTGCCAGATAGCCGTCTGCAGCATGATAAGGCACACCCGCCATTGGAATCGGCGCACCATTGCTATTGCCGCGAGCCGTTAACGTAATATCTAATAGCTCGGCAGCTTTGTGCGCATCATCGAAAAATAACTCATAAAAGTCGCCCATTCGATAAAACAATAATAATTCAGGATGCTCGGCCTTGATACGCAGATATTGCTGCATCATTGGCGTATGATTAGGTTTTTCAGTCATTTTTATAGTTTAGCGTATGCAAGATTATTCTGACGCAACACTTTATCAGCTTACCCAGCAACTGGCACAAGCGCTTCAATCAAAAGGCTTGCGATTAGTCACAGCCGAATCCTGCACTGGAGGCTGGCTGGCAAAATGTTGCACAGATTTGCCTGGCAGCTCCATCTGGTTTGAAGGTGGCATCGTCAGCTACAGTAATCGAATCAAGCAGCAACATCTTGATGTCAAACTCCGGACTTTAGAACAGTTTGGCGCTGTCAGCGAACAAACGGTGATAGAAATGGCAACCGGCGCAGTCAATAATTTCGACGCAGATATTGCTGTTGCGATAAGTGGCATTGCAGGTCCTGATGGTGGTTCAGCAGAAAAGCCAGTCGGAACAGTTTGTTTTGCCTGGGCTGATAAACAAAGTGTCTTTTGTAATACTTTTTTACTGCATGGCAATCGCGAATTCATTCGCCGCCAAGCGGTATTTATCGCACTTGACGGTTTAGTTAAAAAGTTAGCTTCCACCGAATATTACGTCTGACCTCCGCTACAAAATTATTATCCTCAAAATGCTGGCTTGAAACACGAATAGACGCTGGTGAGACATGGCTATCTGTGTGATAATCCATAGTTCTTTGATATCAGCTAAAGGGCACACCAAATGGATGAAAACAAGAAGAAAGCGCTTGGCGCAGCCTTAGGTCAAATCGAAAAACAATTTGGCAAAGGCGCGGTCATGCGTTTGGGCGATGGAACTGCCCACCGTGATATCGATGCGGTATCAACGGGCTCTATTGGTCTGGACGTTGCATTGGGTATTGGCGGTTTACCAAGAGGTCGTGTTGTTGAAATCTATGGTCCTGAATCATCAGGTAAAACCACACTGACATTGCACTGTATTGCTGAAATGCAAAAACTGGGTGGCACCGCTGCATTTGTTGACGCCGAGCATGCGCTCGATCCGCTTTATGCTGAAAAACTCGGCGTAAATATTGATGATTTGTTGGTCTCACAACCCGATACCGGTGAACAAGCCTTGGAAATTACCGATATGTTGGTACGTTCAGGTGCCGTCGATATCGTGGTAGTTGACTCAGTCGCCGCACTGACCCCTAAAGCTGAGATCGAAGGTGATATGGGTGACAGTCATATGGGCTTACAAGCACGCCTTATGTCACAAGCGTTACGCAAACTGACCGCCAATATCAAACGTTCCAACACGTTGGTTATATTTATCAATCAAATTCGTATGAAGATCGGCGTCATGTTTGGTAACCCCGAAACCACCACTGGTGGTAATGCACTGAAATTCTATGCTTCTGTGCGTCTGGATATCCGCCGCATTGGTGCCATCAAGAAAGGCGATGAGATTCTTGGCAATGAAACTCGGGTGAAAGTCGTTAAAAACAAAGTGGCTCCACCTTTCAAACAAGTTGAATTCGATATTCTTTACGGTGAAGGTATTTCCCGCGAAGGTGAGCTGATCGATCTGGGCGTCAATGAAAACATCGTTGAAAAATCCGGTGCGTGGTACAGCTATGACGGTAACCGCATTGGCCAAGGTAAAGATAACGTGCGGATCTATCTGAAAGAACATCCAGAAATGGCTAAGGAAATTGAAGCCAAAATCCGTGCGGTGATGTTGCCAAAGAACATCAAGGTCAGTGCCGAAACCCCAGTGGATGATGAAATCGACGCGTGAAGTCCCGCTCTGCAACTGAACAAGCAGTTGGCTATTTAGCCAGACGTGAACATAGCGCTGTCGAATTACAGCAAAAACTTCAACAAGCCGGTCATGAAACAGATAAAATTCATGCCGCTTTAGAAAAGCTGCAACAAAGTGGCTTACAAAATGATCAACGTTTTGCCGAAGCGTTTATTCGATCCCGCGCACTGCGAGGATATGGTGAGTTGCGAATACGGCAGGAATTGAAACAGAAAGGCGTGGCGGATGAGCTTATTAATTCCACCATGCAACAGACAGAAACTGATTGGTTTGCGCTTGCTATCGAAGTACGATGCAAGCGTTTTGGCGAGCAGAGCCCCGATGATTTTAAAGACCGTGCCAAGCAAATGCGGTTTTTACAATATCGGGGCTTTACTCATGAACAAATAACGGAAAGTTTTGAACTGAACTAATGAAAACGAGCGCTGATATACGCAAATTGTTTCTGGACTTCTTCGCTGACAAAGGTCACGAAGTGGTTTCCAGCAGTCCATTGATACCGGCCAATGATCCGACATTATTATTTACTAATGCTGGCATGGTTCAGTTCAAAGAAGTGTTCCTGGGTCAGGAAACCCGAAAATACACTCGTGCAACAACAACTCAACGTTGTGTTCGTGCTGGTGGCAAACATAACGATCTGGAAAATGTCGGTTACACCGCTCGTCATCATACTTTCTTTGAAATGCTGGGTAACTTCAGTTTCGGTGATTATTTCAAACGCGAAGCAATTCAATATGCCTGGGAATTTTTAACCGAAACCCTGCAATTACCTGCCGAAAAATTATGGATAACCGTATTTGAAGAAGATGATGAAGCCGCGGATATCTGGCTAAAAGAAATCGGTGTTGATGCTTCTCGCTTCTCTCGCATTGGCGCTAAAGATAACTTCTGGTCAATGGGTGATACCGGTCCATGCGGTCCCTGCTCTGAAATATTTTTTGATCACGGCCCAGATGTAGCTGGCGGTCCGCCTGGCACGCCAGAAGAAGATGGTGATCGATATATCGAGATCTGGAATCTGGTATTCATGCAGTTTAACCGCTCTGCCGACGGCACACTTACACCACTGCCAAAACCATCAGTAGATACCGGCATGGGTCTGGAACGTCTGGCCGCCGTATTACAACACCAACATAATAATTACGACATCGACCTGTTCCAGAATTTGATTAAATCGATTCAGCAATTATCTGGAACAACGGATTCCAGCAACACATCATTACGGGTTATTGCCGATCATATCCGCTCATGCGCATTTATGGTGACCGATGGTGTGCAACCTTCCAATGAAGGCCGCGGTTATGTATTGCGCCGTATTATTCGTCGTGCCATTCGCCATGGACATAAACTGGGTTTAAAAGAGGCTTTCTTCTACAAACTCGTTGCACCTTTGGTTGAGGAAATGGGCGAAGCCTTTCCGGAGCTTGCCAAAGCTCAGGCGATTGTCGAGCAAGCACTTAAAATTGAAGAAGAACGCTTTGCCGATACGTTGGATAACGGCCTAAAAATTCTGGATCACGCTATTGATGAAATGGCTGACAAAGAAATTCCTGGCGAAACCATTTTCCTGTTGTATGACACCTATGGTTTTCCAATTGATCTCACCGCAGACATTGCACGTGAACGCGGATTAACGATTGATGTTGCTGGCTTTGAACGTCATATGGAAGCCCAACGTACTCGTGCACGTAGCGCCAGCCAATTCGGTGGTGGTTTGTCAGAAACACTGGTGATTGATGGTGAAACCGTTTTCTGTGGTTACGATCATGTGCGCCATGATGCCGTGATCACTGCCCTGCTGGTTGATGGCGAAAATGTCGATAAACTCCACGCTGGTCAGCAAGGCATTATCGTTCTGGATCACACCCCGTTTTATGCTGAATCAGGTGGTCAGATCGGCGATCAGGGCGAAATCAATACAGCGGGTGCTCATTTCATCGTCAAAGACACCCGGAAACAAGGCAAAGCGTTTACCCATATCGGTGAATGTAAAAACGGTACTTTTGAAGTAGGCCAACCCGTTATAGCGCATGTGGATGAATATAATCGTCAGGCAACGGCGCAGAATCATTCTGCCACTCACCTGTTACATGCCGCATTACGCACGGTACTTGGTGAACATGTCACCCAAAAAGGCTCATTGGTTGATTCACAACGCCTGCGTTTTGACTTTTCGCATTTTGAACCAGTTTCTGCTGAACAATTACGTGAAATAGAACGTTTAGTTAATCAACAAATCCGCGTTAACCATACCGTTGAAACACGTTTGATGCCGATTGAAAAAGCCCGTAAAAGCGGTGCGATGGCGCTTTTCGGTGAAAAATATGATGAAGAAGTTCGTGTACTTAGCATGGGCGACTTTTCGATTGAACTCTGCGGTGGCACCCACGTTGGTCGCACCGGTGATATTGGCTTACTGAAGATCACCAATGAAACAGGTATTGCTTCTGGAGTTCGCCGTATCGAAGCTGTTACCGGCGAAGCTGCATTAAATTATATTGAACAATCTGAAAATCGCTTGAACAGCATTTCAGAAATGGTCAAAGCCAATGCGGATAATGTCGAAGAAAAAACTCAGCAACTGGTGCAACGCACCCGTCAGCTGGAAAAAGAACTGGAAGCGTTAAAGTCAAAACTAGCCAGCAGTGCTGGTTCCGACTTGGCTGCTTCAGCGACAGAAATCGGCTCAGTAAAAGTACTGGCCGCTAATCTGGAAGGGGCAGATCTGAAAAGCCTGCGCGATACCGTTGATCAACTTAAAAACAAACTGGGTAGTGCCGCCATTATTCTGGCCACGGTAGAAGGTGACAAAATCACCTTGATCGCCGGTGTCACAAAAGATGTGACCGATAAAATCCGCGCTGGCGATTTGGTATCACATGTTGCTGCACAAGTCGGTGGTAAAGGTGGCGGCCGTCCGGATATGGCACAAGGCGGTGGTACCGAACCACAAAATTTAACTGCTGCACTCGACTCCGTCACCAGTTGGGTGACATCTAAGCTGGAAAATTAAGGCATGGCACTTATCGTACAAAAATACGGCGGCACTTCAGTCGGTTCTGTTGAACGTATTCAAGAAGTCGCTAAAAAAGTTATTCAATATCGCAATGATGGTCACGATATCGTAGTTGTTGTTTCTGCTATGAGCGGCGAAACAAATCGTTTATTGGCTTTGGCGAAGGAAATTAATCCAGACCCACGTGGCCGTGAGCTGGACGTTTTGTTGTCCACTGGCGAACAAGTAACTATCGCGTTGCTCAGCATGACATTGCAACAAATGGGGATGCCAGCACAGTCCTATACTGGATCACAAGTACGTATTCTCACCGATGATGCTCATAACAAAGCCCGCATCATGCAAATCGATGATGAAAAAATGCGTCAGGATCTTAGCGACGGCAAAGTTGTTGTGGTCGCAGGGTTTCAAGGTTGTGATGAGCAAGGAAATATTACCACTCTCGGTCGTGGCGGCTCTGATACCACTGCTGTTGCATTAGCTGCTGCGTTAAAAGCTGATGAATGTCAGATTTATACTGATGTGGATGGTGTCTATACCACCGATCCGCGTGTTGTCCCGGAAGCTCGCCGACTAGATCGCATTACCTTTGAAGAGATGCTTGAAATGGCCAGCCTGGGCGCAAAAGTTTTGCAAATTCGCTCTGTTGAATTTGCTGGAAAATACAACGTGCCTTTACGCGTACTTTCATCTTTTACCGAAGGTGGCGGCACATTAATAACGTCTGAGGAACC
>JAMDEF010000167.1 GCA_023488305.1 Gammaproteobacteria bacterium
TCAAACTCAAAGACACCGATGCCAATCAGTTAGAAGCAGTACTGCTCAAGCTGGAAGAAGCCGGTGCTAAAATCGAAGTAGGAGAGGATTGGATCACTCTGGATATGGAAGGCAGAAGGCCTAAAGCGGTTAATATCCGTACAGCGCCATATCCTGCATTCCCGACCGATATGCAGGCCCAGTTTACTGCGCTGAACAGTATTGCCGAAGGTCAGGCAACTATCGTTGAAACGGTATTTGAAAACCGCTTTATGCATGTGCAGGAAATGCAGCGAATGGGTGCAAATCTGCAGATCGAAGGTAACACCGTGGTTTGTAAAGGCCAGGAAAAACTGACAGCCGCACCAGTAATGGCCACCGATTTACGTGCATCAGCCTGTCTGGTTTTGGCGGCTTTGGTTGCCGAAGGGGAAACCCAGGTAGAACGTATCTACCATATTGATCGTGGTTACGAATGTATTGAAGAAAAACTGCAGCAACTGGGGGCGCGGATTCGTCGTATACCGACGCAGGCAAGGACGGCGTCCAATGGCTGAAATGTTAACGCTGGCACTTTCTAAAGGACGAATCTTTGAGGAAACCTTACCGCTATTAAAAGCAGCTGGTATTGAGCCACTCGATGATCCAGAAAAAAGCCGCAAATTAATATTAGAAACCAATTTGCCTGATGTTCGACTGATTATTGTGCGCGCTTCCGATGTACCGACCTATGTTGAATATGGTGGTGCGGATATGGGTGTGGCGGGTAAAGATGTCTTAATGGAGCATCCTACTGCTGAGCTGTATGAGCCGGTTGATTTGAAGATTGCTTGCTGCAAATTGATGACAGCCGGTAAACAAAATGCCGAGCCGCCTCAAGGTCGTTTGAAAGTCGCCACCAAGTTTGTCGAGAGCACTAAACGTTTTTATGCAGAACAGGGCCAACAGGTCGAGATCATTAAGTTGTACGGCTCAATGGAACTCGCACCACTAGTCGGTATGGCGGATCGCATTGTCGATGTGGTTGACACTGGCAATACCCTGCGAGCCAATGGGTTAATTCCCATGGAACATATTGCGGATATAAGTTCGCGTTTGGTGGTCAATAAGGCGTCGATGAAAACCAAGCATGCACGGATCCAGCAATTTATCGAGCAGATCCGCAACGCAGTAAAAGAGCAGCAAAAATGAACCAAATGAGTGATCCAATCCTCTCCTACTTCGATTTTAGCACCGGCTTCTTCCAGCTTGAGCAGTACTGCTTCTAACTGATTGGCATCGGTGTCTTTGAGTTTGACTCGACCACGGGTTATCGCTGCAGCGACCAGATAGGTACCGGTTTCAATACGATCTGGCAAAATCGCATAATGCGTGCCATTAAGCTTTTCAACACCTTCAATATGAATCGTTGTCGAGCCGGCGCCGGTAATTTTTGCGCCCATTTGATTTAGATATTTAGCTAAATCCACCACTTCGGGCTCACGAGCAGCATTTTCAATAATCGTCGTGCCAGAAGCCAATGTAGCCGCCATCATCAGGTTTTCTGTTCCGGTCACAGTAACCTGGTCCATAAAGATATGAGCACCTTTAAGGCCTTCGCCACTGGTTGCACGGATATAGCCGTTTTCAACTTTGATTTCAGCGCCCATCTGCTCCAGACCACGCAAATGTAAATCCACTGGACGCGAGCCGATGGCACAACCACCAGGTAATGAAACATCGGCTTTGCCAAATTTGGCTAACAGAGGTCCTAGCACCAAAATGGAGGCCCGCATGGTTTTCACCAAATCATAAGCGGCTTCAGTAATGGTTAATGTTGAGGGATCAATTAACACACCAGAACGCTCATCAACCGTAAGGGTGACTCCCATCCGGCCTAACAGCTCCAAAGTGGTGGTTATGTCATGCAAATGCGGGACATTGCCAATACGCACTGGCGAATCGGCTAATAAAGCCCCCATCAGTATCGGCAGGGCCGCATTCTTGGCACCTGAAATCCGGATCTCGCCATCAAGCGCGACACCACCTCTAATAATTAATTTGTCCATGAGTTTGCTCTGGAAGAAAAAGGATTGGTTTAGCGAGAGACACCGGTTTTCAGTGACAATGCATGTACAGCGCCACTGGTAAAACTGTCACCTAATGTGGCTTTGACAGCGCGATGTTGTTCTATCAAGCTTTTTCCAGAGAATGACGGACTAAAAACCCGTGCATCAAAATGCTGGCCATCTTCACCAAACACTTCGACATCAGCATCAGGTAAGCCTGCTTCAATCATTGCTTTGATATCTGCTGCTTTCATGTATCACCACTTTTAGTAAATTTATTGCAGGGGAAGAAGTTCTTCCAAGCCGCTTGCTTCAGCCATCGCTAGCATCTGTGCAGGCATATTAAAATAACGAATCGGTTTATTTAATTGTTGTGCCTGACGCATCCATTCAATCAGTAAAGCCAGGCCAGCACTATCACTATGAGTAACCTCACTGAGGTCTACATCAAGAAGAGCTGTTTGTGCAAACAGCTCTTTTGTCATATCAATGCCGCTCACCGCTGTGTCAAAAGACAGCTCACCAGCAACCAGAATGCGTTTTGACGTTTCATCAAAAATCAGCTTCATTATCTGGCTCGATCATTACGTTTGGAAAGGTTTTCAATCAGTGCATCCATACCGCTGGTGCGAATATCACGATTAAATGATGAACGGTAGTTAGTGACCAGACTGATACCTTCAATTCTCACGTCGTAAACTTTCCACTCATTATTGTTGTTTTTATACAGCGACAACGCCATCGGAATTGATGGGCCATTTGGCTGAACAACTTCCATTGGCACATTTACCCGGCCTTTTTCAACATCATCACGGAATGGTAAAAAGCGGATTTCTTCATTGGTGTATTCCAGCATCGCCGTAGCATAGGTTCTCACCAGCAACAGGCGGAATTCTTCAACAAACTTTGTCTGTTGTTCCGCTGAGGCATCACGCCAGCTGCGCCCCAGGGCCAATCTTGCCATGCGTTCAAAATCAAAATGAGGAATCAGTATTTCCTGAACCAGCGAAAAAATCTTCTGAGGGTCCTGATCCAGTTCCGCTTCGTTATCCTTAAGCGCTTTCAGCATATTGTCTGATGCTTCTTTCACTAAAGCTTGTGGCTCTGGCATAGCTTGGGCCGAAGCGCTAAAAGCCATTAACGCCAGAAAACCTGCCGCCACCAACTGTATTGAAAATTGTTTGATATTAATCATCTTAATCACCTTCTGCCGTACTGTATAAGAATTGGCCAATCACCTGTTCCAATACAACCGCGGGTTGTGTCAAATCAATCACATCACCATCTTCCAGGTAAAAATCATCCGCACCTGGAGACAAACTTATGTACTGCTCACCTAATAAACCCGCTGTAAAAATACTGGCTGAGGTGTCTACCGGAATATTGTCATATTGACGATAAATATTAATAGTGACTCTGGCATCATAGGTATCAGGATCCAGAGATATTCCTGTAACCCGTCCAACCCTGACTCCAGCCATTGTTACTGGCGAACGAGGTTTTAGACCACCGATATTCTGAAAGTTTGCGACAACTTCATATCCTTTATCATCGGTAAAATCGCCTAAGTTGCTTACCTTCATTGCCAAGACGAATAATGCAGCTATACCGGCAGCAACAAACAAGCCAACCAGGATTTCGGTACTTCTTTTCGAATTCATTTAAATATCTCCAAACATCAACGCAGTCAGAACAAAGTCCAGGCCGAGAATTGCAAAAGCGGAATGGACAACTGTCCGCGTTGTGGCACGCCCTACACCTTCAGAAGTAGGTGTTGCGTCGTAACCTTCAAATAAAGCGATCCAGGTCACTACAAAACCAAAAACAATACTTTTAATCACTCCATTCAGTATGTCTTCATACCAATCCGTTTTTGCCTGCATTTGAGACCAGAAAGCGCCATCATCAACACCTAACAAGCCATGACCTATAAGAAAAGCACCGAAGATGCCAACAGCACTGAAAATGGCTGCCAACAAAGGCATGGAAATCAGGCCTGCCAAAAATCTTGGAGCAATGATACGTTTCATCGGATCAACAGCCATCATTTCCATACCCGACAACTGTTCCGTGCTTTTCATCAAACCAATTTCAGCAGTTAAGGCAGAACCGGCCCGCCCGGCGAATAATAAGGCGGTTACAACAGGACCCAGCTCTCTTACCAGCGATAACGAGACCAGTACACCCAGTGATTCTTCGGCCCCAAAGTCAACCAGCGTATTATAACCTTGAAGCCCCAAGACCATGCCGACAAACAGACCGGATATGAGTATTATCAGAACCGATAAAACACCAACATAAAATAATTGCTGAATGACCAGCGAGAAACGAAATGTCAGGCTGGGCATGCCTGCCATCATCTGCACCAGGAACATATGGCCCCGGCCAAGTCGCTGAAAGGTATTTAACCCCCAACGGCCAAGGCTGCGTAACAACTCAATCATCGTTTTTCCTCTGCATTCAACAGGTCTTTACTAAAGTCATTACCGGGATAATGAAATGGAACCGGTCCATCTGGTAAACCTTGTAAAAACTGTTTCACCCACTCTGAACCAGAGGTTTTAAGGGTTTCTGGTGTTCCTTTTTCGATTACTTTGCCGCCCGATAACAGATATATTTCATCTGCAATCTGCGTCGTTTCGGCCACATCATGTGAAACGATAATACTGGTCAGGCCCATCGCATCATTTAGACGTCGAATAAGATTAACCAGCGTACCCATTGAAATCGGATCCTGACCGGTGAATGGCTCATCATACATAATCATCATCGGGTCCAGCGTCACCGCCCGTGCTAAAGCAACTCGTCGAGCCATACCACCAGATAATTCTGCGGGCATCATATCCCGCGCATTTCTCAGACCAACCGCTTGTAATTTCATCAACACCAAATCACGGATCATCGACTCCGGAAATTTTGTGTGTTCTCGCAGCGGAAAAGCGACATTTTCAAAAACATTTATATCGGTCAGCAAAGCACCGCTTTGAAACAGCATTCCCATTCGCTTGCGCAACTCATAAAGTTTTGAGTGCGACAGTTTATGAACATTCTGCCATCAACTTCTTTTACAAACATCCACCGGTTTTAGCTGCCCGCCGATCAATTTCAACAAAGTCGTTTTGCCGGTGCCGCTCGGCCCCATGATTGCGGTTACCTTACCTTGATAGATATCAATATCTATGCCATTAAAGATAACTTTGTCGCCACGGTTAAAATGCAAATCCCTGATTTTGATCAGTGGTGCCATTATTTTTTGCCGATATCAAATATAAAGACCGCTAATTTTCTTGAATCGCTGATGTTAAGTCAAATCGCTGTGTGGAAAAACCAGTGTTTATCGGCTAAAGTGTTGTCGCCATTTCAAGTATCGGGAACTTGTTCTGTTAACGCTGACTCAAAGTTCCTGCAGATATTGTGGTAAAACTACCGATACAAACGGAGAATCTTAATGAAGAAATTTTTACAAATAGTTGCTGCATCAGTTATTGCTCTACCCTTAGTGGCAACCGCACATGGCCCTACTCGCCAACAAGTTGAAGAAAAGGTTGTTATCAATGCTGCCCCAGAAAAAGTCTGGGAAATGTTGAAAGACTTTAGTGCTATTGATCAATGGCATCCTGCTGTTGAAAGCGTGGAAATGGAAGCTGACAATGTTCGCGTTCTGACGCTTAAAAGCGAAGGCAACCCAACTATCACTGAAGAACTTGAAAAAGTTGATGATGAGAGAATGTCTCTTATCTATAAAATCACTGGTATGAGTGTGGTTAAAACCATCACTTTCAACAGTAAAGACACACCTTATTACACACTTCCAGTTTCAACTTATAAATCATGGATGTTTGTAAAAGAAGTTGATGGCGGTACAGAAGTTATGTGGCGTGCAAAATTCTACCGTTCATTCATGGATAATCCTCCTGTACCAGAAGGTCAGGCTGATGCGGATGCAGTTGCGGCTGTGACCGAAGTTTATAAAGCCGGTCTGGAAAATCTGAAAAACATCATGGAGAAATAATGCTTTTTTCTATTAACGAAAATGCATTTTTTAAAGCGACCCTTAACCGGGTCGCTTTTTTTGTGTTTGTCAGTTTTAGTTTGTCGGCATGTGCAGAATGTTCATAAACTG
>JAMDEF010000050.1 GCA_023488305.1 Gammaproteobacteria bacterium
ATTCAGTTAATAAAAGTGATTAATCGCTGGTTTATTTCAACTGAACTAAAGCCAAATTGTTTCTGAATGAAATGCAAACTGTCCTGATGATAGAAAAACACATGGGTGATATCGTTTTTGTAGTGCCACTTGGCAAAATTAATACTTTCATCAAACAGTTGGGTCATACAAAATAATTTTCCACCAGGTTTTAATAACGATTTGAGCCGAGCAAACTCCACCGCCGGTTGATGAAAATGCTCAATAACTTCGCAGCAGATAATAAAATCATATTGTTCGGCTAACACGCTGTTATCCGGATGAAAAACCGGGTCATAAAGCTTTGTTTGATAGCCTTTTTCGGTGATGATTTTGCTAATAACGGGCCCAGGACCTGCACCAAAATCCAAACCAATTTTGTCTGGCGGTATTTGGCTCAGGATAGCTTCAGTGATTGGGGAAACAAACTGCTGATAACGCGGATCGTTAACATCATTTTCATGAGTCATATACAGCGCGGTTTCACTTTCTCGATCCGGCAGATGCTGTTTGTCCATTTGTACGGCATGACATTCTTTGCATTGCCAGTAATCGCGACCGCGCCAATGGTGATAAAAAGTTACTGGCGCGGCGCATAAGCGGCAATTATTCTCGGCCCAAAGGTTCACAACGGTAAAAAGCTGGTCAGCAATCCTATTAAACCACCAAATACACCACCCCAGACAACTAACCAGCCCAGATGCTGACGGATCAAATCCTGAATCATCTGCTTGACCATTTGTGGTGTCAGCTCATCCAGTCGACTGTGCACGATGGCATAGATCTGCCGATATAAATCATCACTTACCGGACTACTGCTGAGTTTGTCACGTAGATGCTGCTGAAAATGTTCGCTATGGGCAATATCGTTGAGTGACTGCTGCATTTTACGAATAAAAGGTTCTTTTAAAGGTTTAAGTGCTTTGGCTCCCCCTACCATCGACAGCATGCTGCCAAAGGAGGATTCCATAATGGTGGCGACCAGATTATCAAATACCGGATTCAGATCGGTTTGGTCGATGATTTCAGAAAAATCCAGTTGGTTCTCCCGTTTGTCATCCAGCATTTCACTGACAAAACGATCCAGATTCTGCTGGTTGAAAAACTGTTCCATCACCAGTTTTTCGATGGCACTGCGAAACTCACTAAACCGTGCCGTAATCACACCCGAGCCATACAAGCCCGGCACTTTTTCAAATAACATATGAATCGCCAGCCAGTTGGTTATGCCACCGGCCAGTGCAAACATTCCCGTAGCTAACACTGGCTCACGCCAGGGTGAATCAAGCATTAAACCTACGCCGACCACTACGGCGGCACAGAGATTTGTCAATAAACTCTTATTCATAGGCGGCTTTTTCTGTTTAATCTTTGGTCCAGCGGGTTAACGCTTCAATGATTTGTTGCGCTTGGTCACGGCTTGAAATATTGAATTTTGAACGTTGGCCATACTCGCCATTACGTTTTTGATAGCGACGAATTGTATATTTGTCCGGACCAAACTCACCGGTTTTACGATCCAGATCCTGATAACGAAACATCACCGTTGCCCAAGCGCCTTTGGTCAGCACAACTTTATCCAATTCTTTAACTGTCGTGACATCGCCTTCTTGATAGGTCACCGTTAACTCATCAACTGTTTCTGACATAAGCTATATATTCCTTTGATTTAATTAAAAAATTGTTTAAGCGCACTATATAAATACCAGGTATCCCGGCTACCTGCGAGCTCGCGAATTGAATGCATGGCAAAGGTCGGCACACCGATATCCAGCGTTTTTACGCCTATACTGCTGGCTGTTATTGGACCAATGGTGCTGCCACAAGCCATATCAGTACGTACCACGAAGTCCTGTAACGGCACGTCGGCCAGTTCACAGATCTGTCGAAACCTGGCACTGGTTTCACTGTTTGTGGCATAACGTTGATTCACATTGCTTTTGATGACCGGGCCTTTGTTCAAAATTGGTCCATGTTGCGCATCATGTCGATCTGCATAATTTGGATGAATGCCGTGTGCATTATCAGCGGAGATCAACAGTGACTGTTGAATCATTCGTTGAAAGCTTTCGTTGTCCTGTGCCAATCGCTGCAGCACTGAAGGCAGAAATGTACCCTGCGCGCCACTGGTAGACACACTACCGACTTCTTCATGATCGGTACACACCAATAAAGTCGCTTTGTCTTTCGAGCCAGCCAGTAATGCCTGTAAACCGATATAACAGCTGAGTAAATTATCCAACCGTGCGGCACTAATAAAGTCTTCATTAAGACCCACTAAGGCAGCTGGTTGGGTATCGTAAAAGCAGATTTCATAATCCAGAACTTTACCGACAACCTCATCACCGTGCTCTGATCTGAGCTGTTGCTCTAGTAACGCGCGAAAATCCGGTTTATCACCCTCTTCGGTTTGCAACACTATCGGCGGTAAATGCAGCTGTGGATTGATACTGCGGTTTTGATTCACTTCCCGATCCAGATGAATCGCCAGACTGGGAATAATTGCCACCGGTTTGTTGAAGTTGATCAATGTATGACGCAATTGATTATCGGCATCGACATAACTGACACGGCCAGCCATCGATAAATCGCGATCAAACCACGGGTTTAATAAGGCGCCACCGTAAACTTCGACTCCAAGCTGCCAGAATGAATGTTTTACTGTGCCTGGTTGTGGTTTCACTTTTAAACAAGGGCTATCGGTATGCGCCCCGACCATGTGAAATCCTGCTTCTGCGATAACTTGTTCAGGCAGATTAAAGGCAATGATTGATGAGTCATTGCGGGTCACAAAATAACAACCTGCCGCTAGCTTTCCCCAACTGTCTTTTTCATCAAGCGACTGATAACCGGCGGCTATTAAAGCCGATTGCATATTCGCTACCGCATGATACGGCGTCGGTGATGCGTCAATAAAATCAAGTAAACCTCGATTGAGATTTTGGGGAGATAGGCTGCTCATGATGAATTCCGGAGTCTGTAACGTGGCGATATGTTAACGATTTTGGCGCAGTCAATGTGACAAATTCGTGGGATAAATTCAATCTTCAATGACCTGACCGCGATAGATGCGTTTACTTTTGCTTTTTTTTGGTGGTGTATCAGCTGATGATTCAATAACGGGTTTTACCGGTTTTGGTCGTGTTTCCTCGGGATATTGTTCAACGATAAGATGACCGCGATACATTCGTGGGATTTTCGATGCAATGTGAGGTGCTTCGATTGCTGCAGTCTGCTGTCGACGCAAACCCAAGGCAGCGAAGATATCGGCCTGGTCTTCAATATTGGCGCGTTCGCTCAGTGGCATTCTGAGAGTGCTGTTAAAGCTGGTGCGCTCTATCAATAATCTAGGTAATAAATTGGCGACAGCTATACCTTTGACAGAACCAAACGCCATCGCTTCAATACGTCCCCGTTCGAAAATGATATGACAGGCTTTGTTGTCAGCTGTTGTTAAAAATAAGGTGCCACTTTTTTGCTCGTTACACAGCGTTAGTAATTTGTTCAGAATTTCCGTTGTCTCAAGCATAAGTCCCTCATTCTGTATCGTCCTCTTTTTTAGAACGAATGATGCGTCTGGCATTGCCGCCGTGAAGACGGCATCGATCTGCCAAAGCACCCAATGACCATGCTTCAGGTTGGCGTATAGCCACTGAACGTTTGCACTTTTTGCCTCCTGGCAGCCGTGCACCGCATGGCGGACGATAACGTTTAATTTTTTCCCAACCTTCCAAGGTTTGGGTCGCTTTGCGAATCACTTTAACTTCACGGGGCGACAAACTGTTTTGATCGACTGGTCGCGTTTTTTCGTCAGTTTGACGCCACCAATAACGTACTACCGGCAATGGCAGTCCGAATCGACGGGCCAGATCATCAGGTTTTCGGTAAATTTCCATTTCAAGCAGCGTCAATGCAGCTTGTTCAAGACGGGCGGTAAAGTCGCGGCTTTCTTCAGGTGTCATGCGGATAAACGGGCGGCTGCAGAGCTATGACCTCTTCGGTTAAATCAATATCATCGGATTCGCTGATAGCCACATGACGCACTGAAATACCTGCATCAATCACAGATTGGGGATCACCAGTGATCAATGGATGCCAATCAGGTAAAGGTTCACCTTCGGCAAGTAATCGATAGGCACAGGTATCGGGTAACCAATCAAAAAAGTGTGCCTGCTCGACGCTGAGTTGAATACAGTCCGGCACCGTCTTTTGACGATTAGCATAATCCTTACAGCGACAAGTTGAAATATCCAGCAATTCACAGGCAACGCGGGTGTAATACATCCGGCCATCTGCATCATCTTCAAGTTTATGCAGACAACAGCGCCCACAGCCATCGCAAAGGCTTTCCCACTCGGTATGTGTCATCTGTCCGAGACGCTTGTGTTTCCAGAATTCGGTAGATGTTTTATGCTGGTCAGTCATGAATCAATCAGTCTTATTGTCTTCGCTGCTCAGCACGCTGATACAGCAATTTAAACCGCAATCAATTTTAGTTGCGGGAGATGCGGCCAGGTCGTGCCTGAACGAGTGCCAAGATACCAGATCCCAGTCGCTGACAACACCATTTGAACAATCACAATTACAGCATATTCATAGTGTCGATCTGGCGGTTATCAGCGATTTAACGGAAACATTACCGTTGCAGGCGGGACAACAATGGTTAGGCTATTTACGTAATTTGCATGCCCCACATATCATTCTGATTACCGATCCTGCGCAAGCGCAGCAACAAGGTTGGCAATTTCGAGATTATCTGGCGATGGGACTACATCATATTGCCGGTACCAACGATGGATTGCAGTTGTTCAGTTATGCTATTGAAAACTATCAGCCTAAACATGATTGGCTTAACAGCCGCTTTTGGGCGAATCCAGAAAACTATGACAAATATCGCTGGTAAACTGTCATCAGATTGTCATCAAATCCCTCTAGTTTGCTTGGGGATTATTGAGTGACTCGAATATCACTCGAAAACTGCCACAATTATGCGTAAGCGTAGCGTTTATTAACTTTCAATAAGCCATCAAAATGGAAAACATGGAAACACAAATTGACTTGAATAGCTCCGAGCTTTATCTGAATCGTGAGCTGAGTTTGCTGGAATTTAATTGGCGCGTATTACAACAAGCCCTGGATCCCAGTGTTCCATTATTGGAAAGACTGAATTATTTGTGTATATCCAGCACCAATCTGGATGAGTTTTTTGAAGTACGTGTTGCTGGTCTGATTCAACAAATCGAAATTGGCGACCCTTATCTTGAAGCTGATCAAATCAGTGCCCAAGAAGCATTGAGATTGATTAGTGCTCGGGCCCATGAATTGGTTGATGAGCAATATAGCGTTCTTAATAACGAACTGTTGCCCCTGTTGGAACAAGAAGGTATTAAGGTGCTTGCACGGCCGATGTGGAATGCCGAGCACAGTGCCTGGTTGGAACAATATTTCCGTGATGAAATTCAGCCAATCCTCAGTCCAATCGGATTGGATTCATCCCACCCCTTCCCCCGACTACTGAACAAGAGTTTAAATTTTATTGTGTCGATGGATGGCAAAGATGCCTTTGGCCGCAATATCGGTTACGCCATTTTACAGGCACCTCGGGCGTTACCTCGGGTTATTCAATTGCCTGCCGAATTGTGTGAACCGGGCCAATATCACTTTGTGTTTTTGTCATCGATCATTCATGCGTTTGCTGATGATTTATTTTTCGGCATGAAAATCAAGGGCTGTTATCAATTCCGGGTGACGCGTAATAGTGATCTGGCCATTGATACCGAAGAAACCAGTGACTTGCTGGCAACCATTGCTGATGAATTGACGCATCGTAATTATGGTGACGAAGTACGGCTTGAGATCGCCCATAATTGCCCTGAAGAAATGGTTACTTTTCTACGTGACCAATGTGCCATGCAACAGGAAAACGTTTATTTAGTGAATGGCCCTGTGAATTTAAGTCGGTTGCAAGCTCTGCATTCGATAGTGGAACGCTCCGATCTGAAATTCAAACCATTTACCCAAGGACGTCCAAATGGTCTGACGTCAGAAGTGGAAATCTTTGGTTTGTTAAAACAAAAGGACGTACTGTTACATCACCCTTTTCAATCGGAAAGCACGT
>JAMDEF010000090.1:0-1864 GCA_023488305.1 Gammaproteobacteria bacterium
TTTACTGTAAGCAGGCGGTATCAGGGTTTCCAGACGGGCACGTAACTGTCTGGCCAGAATGGGTGATTGCCCGCCGCTGGAAATAGCGACAACGATGGGAGAACGATCTAAAACAGACGGCAGGATAAAGTCACACATCTCAGGTTGATCGGCCACATTGGCCAGAATCTTTTTCGCCTGGGCAGCATGGTAAACTTCAAGGTTCACCTGCTCGTCATCTGTTGCTGCAATAACCAGCGTCTGATCATCAAGATAGTTCGGTGAAAATCTGTCGTTAATCCATTTCACCCGGCCCTGATAGTCTGCATCTTCTAATAACTGACGCGACATTTCAGCAATTTCCGGGGCAATAATTGTGACCGTTGACTGAGCTTTTAATAATAAGCCGGCTTTACGGGCGGCAATTTCGCCACCACCTACTACCAGACAATGACGATTCTTTAAATCAATAAATATAGGTAAATAATCCATCTTACTTCTGTTTTGTTAAGGGTAATTCGACGGCTTGTAAAATATAGCCATCGGATAAATTCTGAATAAGTGCCACCAGTTTCAATTTGTCCTGCTGCCATTCAGGCATAAGTTTCACCTGATGTTCGATAAATGTTTCACCGGATGTCTCGAGCGCAAACGGCCCTAACCATTCACGCACTAAATTCTGGTGGTTAAAGGTCTTTCCGGCATTATCGCCACCATGCACTTCACTGTTTACATCGTCTTCAATAATCGCAATATACAGCTTGCTGTGTTGACGATTTTCCTCTCCAGTCACCTGACTGCGACTGTCGATCATTAACGCATCATCAATCCGATAAGCCGATAAACGAATCTTTGCCTGGGCATCAAACTCATTAAGAAAACTGACCGCTTCCTGCAGATTTTCCCGCCAATTTGGCAACGATTCGCCACTGAGCACAAATTCCGGCGTGTAAATGGTCTGATAGCGATTCAATAACGCTAATTGCTTCTGCCTTTCGGAAAAGGCCGGTTTGGCAAAAGCATCGACCCAGCCTTTTTGATCATTCAGATAATCAACATGAAACCCTAAAACAATATAGTTAAGCTCAGTGTTTTTTTGCTGTTGTTGATATAACCAGCGTTCGGCAGGAGGGCAACTGCCACAACCTTCTGAAGTGAATAATTCCACTACTGCAGTATGTTTGGAATCACTAACGGCATGCCAGCGTTCTGCGTGAACTGTTAATGGCAATAAAACCAATGTCAGCCAAAAAAGTTTATCTACAGACAGCTTCATATCAGCCTCCTTCAGATCAACCGGTTTTTATTCGTTTAGACCCGGAGATGCTGTGGAAATTTTTTGCGACATATCCTGAATTTCAGCGAGTTCGCGCAGTACAGCCGTGGCATAACTTCCCGGCCCCAATTCAAACTCTAACAGTAAACTAGTCTCGTTGATAAATTGCCATTTAAAATTCTGTGGGAATAATCGCAGTGCCCGACGTTCCTGCGTTAAACCAAGCTTTTCCAATTGCTGCTGCCAATCTTGCCAGTCAGCCAAAACCAATTGTTCCAGAGCCAGTGTCTCACCCTTGCTGATGGCTTCACCTTTACCCCAAAGAGGTCCGGTTGGATGAATATCCATTTCCTTGATCCGCTGTTCAAGCACATCATCTTTGCTTTCTGCGACAAAATAACTGGCACGGGTTCCGGCCAGTAACATCACATCACCTGCCAGCATTTGGTTCCAGTTGTCTTGACGAATGCGTTCAGCCATTACCAGATTAAATAACCAGGAACGCGCAGCGGAAATAATGATACTGCGTTGATTACTGTTAGAGTTTGAATTGGGGCCGGGAAGTTATGCCACGGCTGTACTGCGCGAACTCGCTGAAATTCAGGATAT
>JAMDEF010000090.1:1874-6086 GCA_023488305.1 Gammaproteobacteria bacterium
AACGCGCAGCGGAAATAATGATACTGCGTTGATTACGCTTTTTCGGTTCGGTGCCTTCGGTGAACCATTGTTCGGCTTTTTTCAGATTATTGCCAAAATGACCAAAGCGTTGTTCAGCAAAATAATTTGGCACACCCAGCTCGGCAATTGTTTGCAGATTCTGTTCCCATATAGCCGGATCGCCGGTGATATTGGTTAAACGCAATCGAAAACGATTGCCAGCCAGCGCGCCGCGTTTTAATTTTTTGCTATGCCGTACAGCTTTAAAGATTTTGATTTGTTCATTTTCAAACGCCAGCCAGTCTGGTTCTGGCAAGCCTTGTAAGTTGACACTGAACCATTGCGTAGTCACCGCATGGCGATCTTTAAGCCCGGCATAGCCAACCGCCACTGGAGAGACGCCAGCAAAACGGGCAATTTCCTGTGCCAGCCAATCCGTGTTGGTATCGGTTTTCTGTACGTATAACCAGACGTGTGAACCCTCGCCTTCAGGAGAAAATGGCAGATGTTCTTCCACTTCAAAATAAACGGCTTTTTCCCGCAATTGACCACTGCAAGTTGCTGCACTGTCAGATTGGCGCGGCAATGATAAATAATCAAAATGTTTCAAACCGCTTCAACCTTTTTAATAAGTGCAACAGCATGGGCGGCAATACCCTCTTTGCGCCCTGCAAATCCGAGTTTTTCTGTAGTGGTAGCTTTGATATTAATTTCGCTGGAATCGATCTGCAGATCACTGGCCAGCAACTCACGCATTTGTGGAATAAATGGCGCTAATTTTGGAACCTGAGCGACTACCGTTGCATCGACATTGCCAACCTGCCAACCGGCAGCAGCTAAATCATCATAAACCCGGCGTAATAACACCCGACTATCAATGCCAGCGAAAGCCATATCCGTATCCGGAAAATGATGGCCGATATCCCACCAACCGGCAGCGCCTAACAAGGCATCACATATCGCATGAATCAAAACATCCCCGTCAGAGTGGGCTTCCAGACCATGCGTATGTGGAATTGTCACCCCGCCGATAATTAACGCGCAGTTTTCAGCAAACCGATGTACATCATAGCCATGACCAATTCTCACGCAGCTTCTCCATTTTCCTGTTGCTGTAAAAATAACGCGGCTAATGCCAGATCCTGCGGCAAGGTAATTTTGATATTGTCAGCATGGCCGGCAACAATTTTCGGGTTCAAACCCATAAATTCCATTGCGCTGGCTTCATCGGTAGCGTTGATATTGGCTTGTCTGGCCTGAGTTAATGCTTCAGACAACGCCATTAAACGAAACATCTGCGGCGTAGCAGCCCGCCATAATCCGCTACGATCAACTGTAGCTTCGATGTGATTATTGGCATCAACCCGCTTAACGGTTTCGGTTAACGGCACACCTAAAATTCCACCGACCGGATCATTGCCTAGTTGTTGCAACATGGCATCAATATCACTATGTCTGATGCACGGTCTCGCTGCGTCATGTACTAACACCCATGGATTTGTGTCCGTCAGGTTCTGTAACAACCGTAAAGCATTGCTGACTGAATCTGCCCGCTCATCGCCGCCTATCGTGGTATGAACCGGCCAATCAGCGGGTAAATTCAAAGAAGGCCAATAAGGATCATTTGCTGATAAGGCAATAACAACCCCTTCAATTTGTGGATGGCTGACCAAACGGCTTAAGGTATGAAAAATAACCGGACGATTATTCAACAATAAATACTGCTTTGGGCGATCGGCTTGCATCCTGCTGCCGATCCCCGCCGCCGGGACAATTGCCCAGACTTTACTTCTCATTTTCAGGTATATCGATGATATGAAAAAAAGTTTCTTCGGGTTTCACCATACCCAGTTCACTACGAGCACGTTCTTCAAGCGCATCGAGGCCACTTTTCAGATCAGCAACCTCAGCAGCTAACACCTGATTGCGTTCTTCTAACTTAGAATTATCAACTCGTTGCTTTTCCACTGTGTGATGCAAACGCAATAAAGCCGGCAAGCCATCATGGCTTAGCCACAAACGATATTGCAGCATCACAAATATAAAGGTCAGTACAATAAGTACTGTTTTCATGCAGCGAATATCATCTAGATGGAAATGCCTGCAAACCAGGATAAACCGCGGCGTCACCTAATTCGGCTTCGATGCGCAGCAATTGATTGTATTTAGCAACGCGATCCGAACGTGACAATGAACCCGTCTTGATTTGTCCACATTGGGTAGCAACGGCCAAATCAGCAATGAAAGTATCTTCGGTTTCACCACTGCGATGTGAAGCAATCGACTTGTAGCCCGCCTCAGCCGCCATATTCATCGCATTGAGCGTTTCACTCAATGTGCCAATCTGATTTAATTTAATCAAAATGGCATTGGCAACCTTCGCTTCAATACCTTGTTTCAAAATGGCGCTGTTGGTCACAAATAAATCATCACCGACCAACTGAATACGATCACCCAAACGATCGGTTAACAATTTCCAGCCATCCCAATCGTTTTCATCCATACCATCTTCAATGCTGATGATTGGATATTTATTGCACCAGCTTTCTAAAAGATCAGTGAATTCTGCAGCTGTCAGGCTACGTTTCTCAGATTCCAGCCGATACATTCCATCTTTATAAAACTCGGAACTGGCCACATCCAACGCAATCATCACATCACGGCCAGGTTCATAGCCAGCATTGCTTATGGCTTGCATAATCAGCTCCATCGCAGCTTCATTTGAAGCCAGATCAGGGGCAAAGCCACCTTCATCCCCAACAGCAGTATTTAAGCCCTGAGCCAGTAGCACCATTTTTAAATGATGGAAAATTTCGGTGCCGGCACGTAACGCATCTTTAAAGCTTTTCACACCGACTGGAACAATCATAAATTCCTGAAAATCCACACTGTTATCAGCGTGCGAACCACCGTTAATGATATTCATCATCGGCACCGGTAAAGTAACGGCTTTATCACCACCAAGGTGGCGAAATAGAGACACACCTTTCTCAGCTGCGGCAGCAACAGCCGTTGCCATCGAAACCGCTAAAATGGCATTTGCACCAAGGCGTTGTTTATTCTCAGTACCATCGCAGGCGATTAATTTGTCATCCAGAGCATTTTGTTCAAAACAGTCCATGCCGATAACAGCAGAGCGTAATTCGTTATTGATTGCTTCAACGGCTTTGGTAACACCTTTACCCAAATAGCGTGATTTATCGCCATCGCGTAATTCGATTGCTTCGCGCGCGCCAGTTGAAGCACCTGAGGGTACCGCTGCCCGGCCCATAGCGCCGCTTTCCAGAATCACGTCTGCTTCAACTGTTGGGTTGCCACGAGAATCCAAAATCTCACGACCACGAATATCAATAATTTTGCTCATAATTTTCTCCGATGAATGAGGCGAAGAAGCCGGATAAGAATCCTTTTCCGATCTTAAATTATCTATTACAGATAGGCGTCTTCGATAAAGTCTTGTTGTTTAACTGTTTTGTCGATAGCGACCAATGTCTCGAGTAATGCCTGCATTTTAGCTAACGGCCAGGAATTTGGGCCATCGCTCAATGCTTTTTCCGGGTCCGGATGGGTTTCCATAAACAGACCGGCAATACCTGCGGCAACAGCAGATCGTGCTAATACGGGCACGAACTGTCTTTGACCGCCACTTTTACCACCTTGACCGCCAGGTTGCTGCACCGAATGGGTCGCATCAAATACGACTGGGCAGCCCATATGACGCATCGTCGGCAAACCACGCATATCCGAAATCAAAGTGTTATAACCAAATGAAGTACCACGTTCACACAACATGATTTGCTGGTTGCCGGTTGATTTGGCTTTATCCGCAACATGCTGCATATCCCACGGAGCCAGGAACTGGCCTTTTTTAATATTGACTGGCAAGCCCTGGCTGGCCACATTAATAATAAAATTTGTCTGACGGCACAAGAATGCTGGGGTTTGTAATACGTCCACTACACTGGCAACTTCGGCCAATGGAGTATCTTCATGTACATCAGTCAGAATCGGCAGACCAAATTCTTTTTTGACCTTTTCCAGAATCGCCATACCGGCTTCAAGTCCTGGACCGCGATAGGTTGAAGTCGAAGTGCGATTGGCTTTATCAAATGAAGATTTATAAATAAACGGAATACCGAGTTTATCGGTCATTTCTTTTAACTGACCTGCGACATCCATCGTCATTTGTTCACTCTCAATGACACAGGTTCC
>JAMDEF010000036.1 GCA_023488305.1 Gammaproteobacteria bacterium
TAACGTTTTTAATTGTCGCAATTATTGCGGGTGCTTTAGGTTTAACGGGTGTTGCAGGTACAGCTAGTAGTATCGCCTGGATTTTATTTGTTGTGGGTTTGGTGCTTGCACTCATATTTTTTATTACCGGCCGCAGACCCCCTCTTTAAAATACTTAATTACTAATTACTAATTTCTATAATTCAACAACAACTTAAAAATGATGCGCCACTGTGCTTATTCATTTTTTGATACAAAATGAAAATTAAATAACTTTCACCCCAATCATTTATATTATTTTTGACGCGCTCCGTTCAAAAATAGTTTAAATGGTTACCTTTGACACTGTCCGATCATCGGATGGTGTCTTTTTTTTGGGTGGCTTTATTATTAGATTGACTTCGGATTTTTCCGGGGTATATTTCATCACCATCGCAATTTTTTTGTGGATATTAAGGGACGCTTATGAGTTCAACTTTGCCTGACAGTTGTATTGTTCATCAATTTTCAAAATTTGCTGATCTTAATGAACATGAAATCAACCTATTGAAGGCATTGGAAAAAGATCCTCGTGATTATGAGGCTGATCAACCCATGGCTATCGAAGGCGGAAAGGCAGAACGTTTTTTCACACTTCAGTCGGGATGGGCTTGCGCCACCCGCACTCTTGCTGATGGCCAGCGCCAAGTACTAGATATTTTTCTGCCGGGACAAATTCTTGGTCTGCGAGAAATCAGTTTTGATCGAAACCTTTCAGAATTTCGAACATTGACGGAAGTGAAAGCTTGCCCGTTTCCACGTCAACGTCTGACTGAGATATTTGATCAAGCCCCCCGCTTGACTGATTTATTCTTTTTAATTCTTGCTCGTGAACAATCCATGCTGATTGAACGGGTGATTAACATTGGTCGCCGTAGTGCGGTGGAAAGACTGGCGCATTTTATTGTGGAAATGAAAGTCAGGCTGAATGTTGATACTGATAAGTTTACGCTGCCAATGAATCAAACCATCATTGGTGACACATTGAGCTTATCGTCTGTACATGTCAGCCGAACATTCAAAGTACTTCGTGATCAAGGTTTGCTTGAATCCAATAATGGCGATATTCATATTCTTGATCTGGATGGCTTAATTGAAATATCCGGGTTTGATCGGAATTATTTAGACAGTCACTCTAACTGGGCCAGACAAGACTAATATTAATTAGCTGCTTTTTCTATTCGATTAACGTCCTGCAGGTAATCAATATCCATCAATATACCTTGATGTTCGGTATGAATTTTTTCAATTTTTTCGACATCTCGCTGCAGTAATTTTTTGGCGCCGGTATCACCCGCCAGTGCCAATAACTCGTCTTTGTAATGAAAATTAAACCCCACAGGATGGCCACGCTGTGCATCAAAATAAGGGGCCGTAATCAGTGCACCAGACTTTATATTCTGATACACCTGATTCAACACTGAAACAGGTATTAACGGCATATCTGCCAACCCTATTACCCAGCCACATGATGTCAGGTTAGCCTTGATAGCAGCACTGAGACTATGACCCATCCCGAAAACAGCGTTCGGGCATTCAATCACATTAATTTTTTTATGGTGTTGGTCGGCAAAGTCGAGCATGGCTTGCCGCGACAGTGGCGTGTCAGCTCTTGTAACCACAGATAATTCATCGAATAACGAAAACCATAACTGCAAAGTGTGCTGAATCAACGGCTGATATTCACCCTGAAGGGTTAACTCATACAATAATTTATCCGAACCAAAGCGCGAAGACATACCCGCGGCTAAAATAATCCCTGCAGGTTCAGACATCGATGGTTTCAACTGCAAACAGATTGAATTTCAACTGCCGCACTGACCTTTTTAACAAGGTGTATACGTCTTAATTCAATCAGTTCAGCCAAGATAGCAATAGCTATTTCCGGTGGTGTTCGACTGCCAATCGGTAAACCGACCGGGCCATGTAAACGTTCGATTTCTGGCTCAGATAAATCAAACATCGTCAGTCTTTTTCGTCGGTTGTCATTGTTCTTTTTGCTGCCCAAAGCACCAACATAAAAAGCAGCAGATTTTAGTGCTTCCAACAACGCCATATCATCCAGTTTCGGATCGTGGGTCAAAGCTACAATAGCCGTGTGTGCATCAGGCTGCATCGCCAACACAGCATCGTCAGGCATCATATTAAGCAGCTCTACGTTTGGCACATCCCAACTTTCAACCATCGCATCACGTGGTTCACACACTGAAACCTGATAGTCCAGTGCTTGTGCCATATTTGCCAGGTAAACAGAAGTCTGTCCTGCACCAATAATCAATAAACGCCATCTTGGTCCATACACAACGGAAAGTTGCTGATCGGTGATTTGCACTGTCGGATCAGTTACTTTGGCATCGCTGCACTGGGTTTGTAATGAAGCAAGGTGCAAATCTCGTTTTATCAAGCGATGATTGTTAATAGCATTAAGTATTTCATCTACCCAAACGGTGTTTTTGACCGGTTCGATAATCAATTCCAGTGTTCCACCACAAGGCAGGTTGAAGCGTTGTGCTTCTTCGCGGGTCACCCCATAAACCATTAATTCTGCCTGCTGGGTAGGTAATTCTCCTGACTGAGCTTTATCTACCAGATCATCTTCTATACAACCACCGGAGACCGAACCAACTAACACACCATCTTCTCTGAGCACCAAGAGTGCACCCGGTTGACGAGGGCTGGAACCGAAGGTTTTCACCACGGTTACCAGCCACACGCTCAAATCGGTTTCTAACCATTTCTGCAGGGTTTTAAAAACCGATAAATCAACACTGTCCATAATCAGCTTTCCAATTGATAACGGATGGGCAAGTCACGAATACGTTTGCCTGTCGCAGCGAAAATGGCATTACACAAAGCCGGTGCTATTGGTGGCAAACCGGGTTCGCCTACGCCGCCTAATGGCGTGTCGAAATCGTCCGATGGTAACAAGTGCACATGAATTTCACGGGGAGACTCTTTCATTCGAGTGACTTGATAACCATCAAAGTTATCTTCTTGTACGGCCCCGTCTTTAAAACTGATTTCTCCGACCATCGCCAAGCTGACTCCCATAATACAGGCACCTTCCATTTGCGAACGAATCCGCTCCGGATTGACCTGCGGGCCACAATCCACGGCAATATCGATTCTAGGAATGCTTAAGTCACCTTCTTCAGAAACTTCAACCTCAACTATTGCCGCCGTATAGGTAACAAAGCTGTAATGTGTTGCCAGTCCCAATCCTCGACCAGCTGGTAAATCACGTCCCCAATTGGCTTTTTCGCAGACAGCTTCCACCACCCGGCGTAATCTTCCGGTATCCAGCGGATAAGCTTCCGGTGACTCGCCATAGTTCCACTCATCTTTCAATTCAATCGGATCAATTTTTCTGGCTGGACCAATCAGCTCCAGTAAAAATGCTTTGTGATCCTGTTCCAGTTCGTTAGCCATTTCAGCGATAAACGATTGGATAGCAAAGGCTCGGGGAATATTAGCTACCGAACGGAACCAACCGATACGGGTATGGGCTTTGGCGGCAGGATTTTCCAGTTGAATATTGTCGATAGCAAAAGGAATATTCATCACCCCCATGCCCAGCTCGATCGGCATTTGATGCTCCGAAGCTGCATCAAAAGTTGAAGATATCGATGGGGCAACAGTACGATGCAACCAGGCAGTGGTTTTGCCCTGTTCGTTTACTCCGGCTTCAAGATGCTCTATTGAAACTGTATGAAGATAACCGTTATGCAAATCGTCTTCACGGCTCCAGGTCACTTGAACCGCTCGTCCATTCATTGCTTTTGATAATAAAGCGGCTTCTACCAGATAATCAGGTTTGGATTTTCGCCCGAAACCACCACCTAGCAAAGTGACATGGACGGTAACATCATCCGATGACATATCAAGCCATTTGGCAACGGTATCTCTGCCTGCCTGGGCGGCCTGTGTCGGTGCCCAAACTTCACATTTGCCATCCTGAATTCGGGCTGTAGCAACTGGAGGTTCCATCGGAGCCTGGGATAAATGCGGGACGTAATAATCTGCCTTAAAGGTCTTATCGGCAGTTTCCATGGCTTTAGTAATATCGCCAGTACTGCGCAGCACTTTGCCACCAGATTTTGAGCTAGCTTCCAGCATTTGCTGGCGATATTCGTCAGAGTTGTAGCTGACGTTTTCGCCATGATCCCACTCTATTTTCAGTTTTTCACGACCCTGCATTGCAGCCCAGGTATTTTCTGCAATAACGGCAATCCCACCCAAAGGATTGAAAATGGCTGGTGGCGGACTACCTTTCAATGTGACCACTTTAATCACACCGGGGACCTTCATTGTCTCACTATCATCAAACGACTTAACTTTGCCGCCATAGACTGGCGGGCGAGCAATGACCGCATGAGCCATGCCGTCCAGCTGAATATCTATGCCGTAAATTGCTTTGCCGCTGACAATGTCCTCACCATCAATTAATTTGGTGGATTGTTTGCCGATATAGCGAAATTGATCCGCTGTTTTTAACTGTAATTTTTCACGATCAGGGACATCCAATGCAGAAGCGGCTTTCGCTAACTCACCATAACCCAGCGTTTTACCGGAAGGGCGATGTTTGATTTGATGGTTTTCAGCAAACACCTCGTCAACACTCACACCCCAATGTGCTGCAGCGGCAGCTTCCAGCATCATTCTGGCAGCGGCACCAACATTACGCATCGGCATAAAGAAATGTCGTACGCTGCGGGATCCGTCGGTATCCTGATTGCCATATCGTTCTTCATCACCGGGAGCCTGGATAACTTTGACACGACTCCAGTCTGCCTCGAGTTCGTCTGCAACCACCATCGGTAAACTGGTCCGCACGCCTTGTCCCATTTCTGAGCGGTGAGAAACGATAGTCACGGTGCCGTCTTCAGCAATTGCCACGAATATCAAAGGATTGTCCACCCAGCCATTGGGCATGGCATCGCGACCATATTTGGGTGCTTCTTCACCTTCAGCAAACCCGGCAAACGGCATACCCACGGCTAAGACAAAGCCGGTTAACGCAAAACCCTTTAATAGATTTCGACGACTGATATTGGTGATTTCAGTTTGTAAAGTTTCATTTTTAAGTGGCTTATTCATTGGGCACCTCCACTTTTAGTGGCAGCCAATTTTATGGCATCGCGGATCCGGTTATAGGTGCCACAACGACAGATATTGCCACTCATCGCATTATCAATATCAGTATCGCTGGGGTTAGCATTGTTACGTAATAAAGCCGTGGCAGAAACAACTTGCCCAGACTGACAGTATCCACATTGCGGCACACCCAACTCAACCCAGGCTTGCTGGATAGCGCGGCCGACTTTATCTTCACTGACCGCTTCTATCGTAGTGATTTGTTTATCTTTGGCTGCACTAATTGGTGTGGAGCATGAACGGATGGGTTGCCCATCGAGCATCACGGTGCAAGCACCACACAATGCTTTACCACAACCAAATTTAGTGCCGGTCAAGCCAAGCACATCTCGTAAGGTCCAAAGAATTGGCATTTCTTCAGGCAAATTGACTTCATGACTTGCGCCATTGATCGATAATTTCATTGTGCTGTTCCTGTGTGATCTAAAACTGGAAGGCCTACTTTGGCCCATTTGTAGCTGACAACGCTATCAGCTAAAGATTATGGTTTGATTAAGGGTATTTTCATTACACAAAAAATGCAAATTTCATTATCTAAATTTTTCTGAACTATGATCTATTCACTATTGATTCGACCATACCATTCACAATCCGTGCAGCACCTTCGGTTTTGGTACCCCTGAAGGTAGAGACTAACAGTTTGGCTTCGTTGTAAGCGGTATCAATTTCCTGGCGAAACAATTCTCGAAAACGCTTGCCTCCCATAACGAAAGATCCATGTTGTTGGGTGATTTGCTCAAAGATCTGACTTTCAGTGGCGTTATGATTTTGTACTATCAATTGTCCTGCCAAACGGCTGAATACAGGTACTGCCATCACAAAAGTAATCAGTTTATTTACTTCACGAGGGTTTCGCTGTTGCCAATATT
>JAMDEF010000056.1 GCA_023488305.1 Gammaproteobacteria bacterium
ATGGGAACGAGAAATTTTCAAACTTTCTCAAGCTGGCTGACCCCTTGATTTATGTGGTGGGTATCTATTATTCAGCTAAAGCTTTAAGGATGTTTTAAGCATCTAAAAAAAATGTTCCATACCTAAAAATCAAAGGGCCAGCCAGCTTGATTTGCTTATTAGCCATTTAATAATGGAAAAACCACATTATTCATGAAGTTTGTCCCTTTCTCTGTATAAAGCCAAAGCAAACCACCTAAATTCATCACAACAGTTACCCAATAAACATTTATAAACTCTTTCTTAATCGATTTATGGCGTAATTTCTTTTGGGCAAAATAGGCACCTGGCCAACCTCCCATTAGAGATAGTAAATGCAAGGTGCTTTCTTGGATTCTCCATTGGCCATTTTGAGCCGCGGATTTATCCATCGCGTAAGCGATAAACGCAATTAGGCTCATGATTAGATACATACCGACAATAACTAAAGGCAACTTTCCACTGAAGACGGATACCAACAGTCCAATGAAAAAGATAATCGTAAAGACGCCACCGAAGCCTCTTTGGCTTTTTACTTTTTCTCGTTTTTTTGATTTAGAAATGTCACGAGCAAATTGAATGTTTTCAGCCTTATAACGATTGTTATTATCGCGAGCTATTTCATAGATGATGACTTCGCCATTTACTGGTCGACGGGATGGTGGGTTAAAGGCTTTAATATGAACAAAAGCGCGCTCTCCACCACCATTTGGCTCGACAAACCCAAAGCCTCGATCATCATTCCAATTTGAAATTTTCCCTTGTAGCTTCATGCCTTCCCTTGATTTCTTAGCTGCCAACGTGCACTAGCAATAACCAAATTCTTTTACGAATATTGTTGACCCGTACTTTCCATCGGTATTTTTGGTTATCTCCAACATGAGGAAAGCGTATTTTTATCTCATTTAACTTATCGTAGATAGAAACAACCAACGCTTCTGTTTCCTTACCGCCCCAACTCTCTAGGTCGGTCCCTTTAAGAGATGTGTAATTGGAAATTTTTGATTTCTTGAGGTTGTTGAAATTGAAGCCTTCTCTGTACAAGCGTTTGTATTCAACAATACTTAGCTTTTCTACCACATCACCTATTGCCACGCCGTCGTTAGCGATCATATCGAGATATTGCAGATTATCTTTAAGCTCGCCAATGAGTGCCCGGGAATCTCCCTTAGATTTTTTCCACCATGAAGTAATCGACTGCATTGCAGAACCACCGGCAGAGAGTGTTTTAAGCGCTGTTGGAATGGTTATATCCATGATTATTCACTCATCTAAAAATAGATTAATGGGCAATAGGTTAATGGGCAGCGACTATTTATACCCGTTCAAAACAGACTTCGAATATCAAAGAGCAAATATGTGATTGATTCTTGGAAATTTTTCAATCAACAAATCCAAGGTTTCAATCTTAAATATCTTCCAATCGATTAGCTGACTGTGACATCACCATGATTTCATGCTCTTCAAAAGATCTGAGTTCTTCCATCAAGTCTTTTGCCGAATCTATATCTGCACGATCATGTAGGTAACGATAAAGGTCAATGATCTGCTGATGTTGATGAATGATTACTTGCATAATGTCGGTGGTGGAGAGTTCAGCAAATGGTGCATCACAATGATGATGTTGCACGATAGGGTTTTTATCAAAGTACTCATAGCACCAGGTATTTAATGCATGTTCATTGCCTGTGACTTCGAATTGGTGCACAGCATTTCCGAGCTTTTCTTCATGCTCTGACAAATAGTTGAGAAGCATTTGTGCTCGCGTATTTTCAGTTTTATCGGCCCCACGTTTCAAACATTCCGCGAGGTGTTGATGGAACTCGCTTGTCCAGTGAAGGACATCTCTTAACGTTTCAACTTTCATAATAATTTCCAGTATTTTTGTTTGCTGCTGAACTAGGGTCTGTTGATCTTTCATAGCCACCACTGCTGGAGGCTGTTTTTTCGTCCTACAAGGCGAAAATGATGCGATGTAGTTGTTCTACATAAGTCATTTTCAACGCCGTAGGGCGGAAAAACAGCTCCAGCCCTTCGGGTTGAGGCTGAAATTGCACCACTCTTCGTTGCTCGTCGTTTATTTAGAATGACTAAACTGCTCTCCTCGCGCCTTAATTGGTGCAATTTCAGTCACAACAGAGGCGGCTATGAAAGATCAACAGACCCTAGAAATAGTTTGAATGACAAAAGAACAGCCTCTATTCCTCGCCGATATCTTCGTTCCAGATTTCAGGATTTTGAGCAATGAAATCGCCAAGCATTTGGATGCATTCCCGCGAGTTAAGATCGATAACTTCTACACCATTCTCGCGTAGCCAATCCAGGCCACCGTCAAAATTTACCGATTCGCCGACAATCACTGTGCCGAAGTTGAATTGTCGTGCCAGTCCGCTGCAATACCAGCAGGGTGCAAGTGTTGTGACCATGATTTTGTCGCGATAGGACTTTTGTCTTCCGGCCTTACGAAAGGCATCGGTCTCGGCATGAACAGAAGGATCATTCTCTTGAATCCGGCGATTATGGCCTGCACCGAGTAGCTCGCCATTTTTATTGAAAACCGCAGCACCAATAGGAATACCACCTTCAGCTAAGCCTTGACGGGCTTCGTTGATCGCCACTTCCAGCATTGCCTTGTAGTCTATGGTTGTCATGCCTGTGATCCTTTCTCAGGGTGTGTCATTGGGGACACGATCAAAGGGGCCAGACTATATCTCTGGCCTTTTCATTTTGACGTTCTAACTGCCTGCTCAAATACCTATTTAGATCGTTTTCAAATCAAACTTCATGCTCAGCCAGCCATCATCCAATTTAGTAGAAACACTGTCTGTGGTTTGCAGCTGGTTATCGTTTAATTCACCGTTTTGTTTGATGAATTCGATAACGGCTTGCTGTCTTTGCTGAGCTAATTGTTGCAACTGAGCATCGCTGACGGTTTCGGCTTCAATCAAACGTTTTTTGAGGTTGTCGTTATAAGCCAGTACATCTAGTTCAGTTGCTGTCTGCTCGCCAGTTTCGGCGTTGGTTGAAAATTCTTCTTTTAAGGTTTGCAAGTCAGGGCTTAGGCCTGCTTGACTATATAAAGCTTCCAACACTTGCTGACGTTTTTCATTGAGTTGTTGGGTGGATTCCGTTTCATTCAGACGTGTATCAATTCGTGCTTCCACGGCAGTTACTTGCAATCTCTGCCTATCGGCAGCTTCATCAAACGGCGCGGGAATCTGCAGGGCTAGTTGTGGTCGTTGCGCTAATGCTTCGACTAACTTATGCAGCTTTTCCTGCTCGGGCGGGGCCAGATCAGCTCGTCCGGCACGAAAGCGAATCTCATCAATTGATTCATCATTACCAATGCCTATCAGGCTGCCCAGAAAACGGAAAGGTGCCGACACGATATTGCGTAAAGCATTGCCGATAGCCCCTCGAATCACCGGGCCAATCGCGAATTGTGGGTCGTTGACATTGCCACTCACGGGGATGTTGAGCTCGATGACACCTTTGCTGTTTTTAAGTAATCCCACTGCCAGATCCAACGGTAAATCCATAGCACCTGGCGTTTCGACCCGTTCACCTAATTTAATATCACGGATGACAATGTTGTTAGAGGCTGTTAACTCACTGTCGACAATCTCATAGGTCAGGTCAATATCACCTTTTCCTTCTGCGATTTGACGTCCGGCAAACTTGACGGTGTAAGGACTCATTGCAGGCAAATCCAGATTACTGAATGCTAGTTTGATAGAGGTCTGAGCCATAACATCCAATGGATTCATCGCACCATCAATTTCCACCATGCCATAGTCGTCAACCTGACCTTCCAGAGCGATATCGACTGGTTGTTTTGAGCTGGTTGAAAAACCACTGATTTCGCCATTCAGGTTCTGCATAAGTGCATCAAATACAATCGGCAGATTCTGATCAGTAAACCGTGAACTGGCATTGTTAATTTTCACTCGGCCAAGCGATACGTCATAGCTGCTCGAGGTTTCTGAATTGGCGTTATCCGTTGGGCTGGCCTCAGATTCCGGCTGTTCTTTTATCAGCAATGCCAGATTGGTTTCGCCGTTTTCGTTAATTAATACCCGGCTATAAAGCGCATCGACAATGACTTCTGATATCGCCACGCGTTGCTTGGCGAGTGAGAAATCTATGCTGTTTACAGACAAGTTATCGAGGCCTAACAACTTTTCATCAAGCTGCTGGTTATCCAGCTGCATATCTGAAAGCGTTAGGTTGCCCTGGATCGCAAAAGGCTCTTGTGGATTGGATGTGATGCTGGCGGCAGAGTCGATTTTGCCACTGACCATTTCGATATGGGCAAACTTATTTAAGTAAGGCTGCACAGGTAATAATGACAATTGCTCGATGCCTGTTTCGGCTTGAATGGCCAGGCTGGGGAATAACTGTAGATCTCCTTCCGCATTGATTTCACCGCCTGAATCCAGGCTGATATGCGTGGAAAATGGCATCTGCTGATTTTCTGTCAGACTGAAATTTTGCAGCGTAGCAGTGAGCAGCAAAGCCAGATTGGCAGCTGAGGCCGGCATCTGATCATCCACTGCTAAACGAGTGTTATTTATTTCGATATTGGCAATATTCAGTTGTAGAGGTGCCAATTCACTCTCTGTGGGCTCGTCATCAGTATTGCCTTCCAGCAATGGCTCAAACAGCTGCAGCCAATTGAGTTCGCCCTCGCTATTTTGTGTAGCTGCAATTTTGAAGTCGTTAAGCGCCACATCATCAATCGTTAGCTGATTATCGGGAAACACAAAATGTCCGTTGCTGACTGTTAGCGAGCCGCCTTGTAATAAAGCAGCGGCTTCGCCCGGTTGATGCAGACTGAATCCGGACAGGTCCAGATTGATCTCGCTCAGTTCAACGTTTGCGGTATCGGCCAAATCAATATCATAGGCCAGCTGTAAATCCAGCCTGCCTTGTTGCAGTTCAAATGGCAGCTGAGCCTGCAGATATCGATATGGTGTCTGCAAACTGAAATTTTCGAGGTTAACCTGACCAGCAAACTGCAGCGGTGATAACACCATCTTGCCGTTTAATGTCAGCTTGGCGTCATTCTCCAACGCAAAAACCAGATCCTTATTCGCCGTTTCACCAGCTGCGGTTGAAAAATGATCCAAATGAATATTAATCGGGCTCAGCACCGTTTCAAAACGAGATGCTGGCACATCATCACGATAAGCGATTTCACCATTGGTGTAGTTAAACTCGCCGATTTCCAACGTGAATAGCGGATCAGATTGTTCGCTGTCTTCTACAGGATCAGCCTCTTCGGCAACAGCCGTTTTGGCAGTCGCATTCCACCGGTCGGCTAATCGGGTCAGTGTATTTTCGTCGGCGGAATAACGTTGGAAATAAAGCTTGGGTGTATTGATGGTGATTTCTTCAATTCGCAGCTTACGTTGGAACAACTGGAGTGGTTGCAAATTGAGATAAAACTGGTCCCATACCACCAGCGATTCATTCTGTTCATCTGCTAGACGCAGCTTGTCGACTGTTGCTTCAAAGGTATAGGGATTAAAGTGTATTTTTTCGACGCTGGCCTCAACACCCAGCCTGTCATGCAGTGTTTTTACCAATTGGCGCTCGGCCAGCCAAGGCAGTAGAAAGAAGCCTATTAAGGTATATAACAACAGAATACTGACAACCCAGATCAGCAGACTTCGAAATTTCAGAAAAGTGTTTTTGGCAGGTTCCATTGCTAATAGCTCTTCTCAGAGGTAGAGATGAATCAGTTTACCGAAATAAACCGCTTGGGCGTAATTGAAGGCCTAATTAATAGCCCATTTATTTCGGCCAACGATTTAGAGTCGTTTTTTTAACGATCTACCAGCCAAATGTACTTTCCCAATCTTCGGCCCTCACAAACCCGAGCAAGCGGGGGAATGCGAC
>JAMDEF010000034.1 GCA_023488305.1 Gammaproteobacteria bacterium
ACAGAATAATGCCGTTACGGGTCTGTACCAGCCATTTACGACGTAATTCAGTGGCATCAACAGTCCGGCGAATGAACCGTGAAGCTAACGAATTCAATACCAACACCACTATCAACAAAATAAAAGTGCTGCCAAATAAGCTGATGATCGGCAGAAAAAATGCCCAGGTTTCCTGTGAAAGTCCAAGTTTTTCGTTCATTTAAACAGCCTGTTTTCTTAAAAGATTCGCCAAATAATGTGCAATATTACACCCAATCATAAGCCATCACGCTTAAGCCACATAACAGAATGCTGATCACGAATTAAAGCCCGGGTTGTCTGGATCAAAGCTTATCTTTCCAACAAAACTCGTCTGAAGCAGACCATTGATTGGAATTATTTATATCCGATTCAATGACCTATTTGATTTACTCTAATAAAACCCGTCAGCACCCTTTGCAGACGCTTGTTCTTCGATCATAATCATTCACAGGCACGTCAATCCAACAAGAGGATCTACTCCGAATGATTAAACGACCCGACGCGACAAAACGTCTGTTTGTGCTTGATACCAATGTGCTGATGCACGACCCCACCGCTCTCTTCCGTTTTGATGAACACGATATTTTCCTGCCAATGGTGGTTCTGGAAGAACTCGATAAAGGTAAAAAAGGTTTATCTGAAGTATCCCGTAATGTGCGCCAGGTCAGTCGTTTTCTCGATGATTTGTTAGAA
Source organism: Gammaproteobacteria bacterium (assembly GCA_023488305.1). Classification (GTDB taxonomy): domain Bacteria; phylum Pseudomonadota; class Gammaproteobacteria; order Nitrosococcales; family Methylophagaceae; genus Methylophaga. The sequence continues at coordinate 715 of JAMDEF010000034.1, forward strand.
CAAGCCGCTGATAATGATGCGATTAATTCAGGTATCCCGCTGCCGAGTGTTATCAATAGTGATGTGCCTCAAGCCAGTGGTCGTTTGTTTTTCCAAACCCGGCAAATGGCCGGTGAATTACCTAAAGAATTACCTGGCCAACTGGCCGATAATGCCATTCTGGCTGTTGCTATCAATCTGCAACAAGCTCAAATTGATACTAACGTTATTCTGGTTTCCAAAGATATTAATCTGCGTATCAAAGCCACGGTTTTAGGTATCTGCGCCGAAGATTATTACAACGATAAAGTACTGGATGATGTGGATCTGCTATATCGCGGTTCCAGTGAACTGAAAGCTGATTTCTGGGAAGACTTAAACCGCCTTGAATCGTGGACCGAAGATGGTCGTACTTTCTATCAAGTAGAAGGTGAAGTGGTCAAAGACTGGTATCCCAACCAGCTGATTTATTCACCCGGTGAAGAACGTGCGATTGAAGCTGTGGTGCGTAATAGCAATGACACCACTGCGGATATTGAATTAATTCACGATTATCGACGCGAAAATCATTCCGTCTGGGGCATAACAGCGCGTAATCGCGAACAGAATTTCGCCTTAAATCTGTTAATGGATCCGGAAATTGATTTTGTCACACTATTGGGTCAAGCCGGTACCGGTAAAACATTGCTGACGCTGGCTGCCGCATTAACCCAGTGTATTGAACATAAACGTTATGGTGAAATCATCATGACCCGTGTCACGGTTCCGGTTGGTGAAGATATTGGTTTTCTGCCCGGGACAGAAGAAGAAAAAATGACGCCGTGGATGGGCGCATTAATGGATAACCTTGAGGTGCTTAACAAAACAGATGGCGGAGACTGGGGTCGTCAGGCTACCAATGACTTACTGCAGCGCTGGATCAAAATTCGTTCCTTGAATTTTATGCGCGGCCGCACCTTCCTCAATCGTTTCATCATTATTGATGAAGCGCAGAACTTAACCTCCAAACAGATGAAAACACTGATTACCCGTGCAGGTCCGGGTACTAAGATTGTCTGTCTGGGTAATATCTCGCAAATCGATACACCGTATTTGAGTGAGACCACTTCGGGTCTGACTTACGTTGTCGATCATTTCAAAAACTGGCCGCATAGTGGTCATATCACCTTGATGCGTGGTGAACGTTCACGCCTGGCTGACTTTGCTTCAGAAAACTTGTAATCTGTTTCAACATTAAAATGAGCGTCACGCAGAGTTTTCTTTGCGTGACGCTTATGTTTTGGGCTATATAAGCACTAATATTCAGCCAATTTAGTGATTCAATAACAGAATCATGATCAGACAGGATGACAAAAGATGAATGACTCAACACTTTCAGGTGCCGATCGCCGGGCATTCTTTCGCATAAATGATCGTCTGGTTATGTCTGTTCTTCCGCTCAGCACAGATGAAGCTGAGCAAATCGGGCAAACCATTATCGATGCCACTCCTGAAACAGGCCAGTTAACCCAGCAAATGTCATCGATTCAAAAAAGCTTTAATCACTTGGTTGATCAAATTGGTCATAGCGATAGAGATATTGCCAGAGCATTGCGAATGCTGGATGAAAAAGTCAACTTGCTGGCGCAAAATGTTCAGTTATTACATACCCCGCTCAATTCCGAATCGGCAACCGAGGTTAATCTTAGTGCCGGTGGTCTGGCATTGATGACAGACAATGCATTTCCAGCCCGTTCAGCGATGGAAATCAGAATGCAGTTATTACCCGCAGGTTTGCATATCCGTGCCATTGCCAAAGTAATTGCCTGTGACCAGTTAACAGAAAGTATCCAAGGTAGAAACTTCTATTTACGTATGGCATTTACCCATATGAGTGAAACCGATCGCAATATCTTGGTGAAACATACATTAAATCGTCAGGCAGAAGAGTTACGTAATAGCAAACAAATCTAAATAACAACATCGCGCTAACATATATCGAACGCACAGCTTTTCACGTTGTCTCTTTTACATAAAAGAGAGCGTTTTTATGACCACACTGCCAATCTTATATAGTTTCCGCCGATGTCCTTACGCAATGCGCGCCCGTCTGGCCATTGCTATTACAGGTTGTCAGGTTGAAATACGTGAAGTAGTGCTGAAAGACAAACCAGCGAAATTACGGGAAATCTCACCTAAAGCCACGGTGCCGGTTCTGTTGCAAAATACCAATAGCGTGCTGGAAGAGAGTCTCGATATCATGCTGTGGGCAGCAGAATCCCATGCCATCTGGCAATCACTGGATGATGATCAGCGCAATGAATCTTTTATGCTGATCCAGGAAAATGACGTCAGCTTCAAACAAGCTTTGGATCGTTATAAATACGCCGATCGGTATCCAGAACATTCACAGCAGTTTTACCGTGAACAAGGTGAACAGTTTTTAGCCAAACTGGAACAGCGGCTGACTCATCGCAAAGGCTTAGTGGCCGATTCACTGACCTTGGTAGACTACGCGATATTGCCATTTATCAGACAATTTGCTCTGGTCGATTGGGACTGGTTCAGTCAGACGGATTATCCAAACCTGCATCACTGGCTTAATGAGTTTCTGCAGTCAGGATTGTTCAAACGCATTATGTTGAAATACCCACCCTGGCAGGATGGCGATGCGCCCACCTATTTTCCAGCTATTGTCGTTTTATAAACATTACAGCTTCAGATAAAAACTAGCATCTTCATCAGCTGCCAGTTTGGGCACAATCCCCATACATGGCGCGGCAATTCGCTGTGTAAGACTTTGAATGATCGATGTGGATTGTGGGTCCTGCAAAAAGTCATTGGCTACCCAACCTTCCAATTTTAAGCCAGAAGCTGCAATGGCCTGCACCGTCAGCAAAGCATGATTAATACAGCCTAGTTTGATCGCAACCACTAACACCACCGGTATTTGTAATGCTTTAGCCAGATCGGCAATGGTTTGCTGATCATTCATCGGCACCAACCAACCACCAGCCCCTTCTACTACAATGGCATCCGCCTGTAATTTCATAGCAGCGAAGTTCGTTTCAATGACATCCAGAGAAATGCTTTGACCGATTTGTTCTGCTGCAAGATGTGGCGCAATCGCCGGTTCAAAGGCGTAAGGATTGATCTGTGAATAGGGTAATTGGATATCAGCCTGTTGGCTTAAGGCTAGGGCATCCTGATTTTGCAACTGACCATCCTGCCATTCACAACCGCTGGCAACCGGCTTCATTGCAGCGACTTTTAATCCCTGCTGTTGCAAGACCTTTATAAGTCCGACACTGATACGGGTTTTACCAACTTCGGTATCGGTTCCGGTTACAAATAGATGGGTAGTCATCAGAGCTTGCTTCTCAATTGTTCGAGGCTGACTGGCACACATCCCTCTTCGGTCATTTGCAGAGAATTTTCACCGGCCCACGCATGACCATAAATCACTTCATAAGTGGCTGGAAGTTGGCCATTGACCCGGAATTGTTCACTGGCGGCTTTGACTTTGTTTAACGTATTTTTGCCGGTCAACCCCCGGCGCCGTCCCTGATTGACATTGCGCGCTCCCAATTGCTGTAAATCGCGCATCATGCCGATAATATCGTTATACAACAGACTATGCCGATCACTGTCCAGCACTGGGTCACTGAGTCCGGCTGCAAACATCGCTTCTGCCACGTCATGCATATCCAGAAATACATTGATATGCGGATAGTTATCTACCGCAGCCCAACTTTGACGAAGTTCTTGCAGAGTATCGGGGCCAAGCGTACTGAACATTAACAAACCACCGGGGCGCAATACACGTTGTATCTCGGCAAATGCTGCGGTTAAATCACACCACTGCAAGGCTAGATTGGCATACACCAGATCCACACTGTTATCAGCTAACGGTAACTGTTCGGCATCACCGGCAATAAACAAGGGTGTCTGCTGACCGGGTAACCAACGTCGCAATCCCTGATCATGACGATAACGTTGTCTCGCATGTTTAAGCATAGCCGGTGCAATATCCACGGCAACCTGCTGGGCAGCAGGATAGCGTTGTTGCAGCAAATGCAGATTACGTCCGGTGCCGGTACCCAAATCCAGGATCTGCTGTGGATTGATTTTGACCAGATCCAGACGATCCAGCATTTCATCTGCAGTATCTCGCTGCAAGATCGCCACATCATCATAACTGTTTGCGGCATTGGCAAAGCTGCGTGCTACACGCTTTTTTTCCGGGCCTGATGCTTGTTCAATCATTCAAAAATCCGCAAATATGCTCGGCACAAAGTTGTGGGTGTGAGATGAAAGGAGCATGGCCTGCCCCGGCAATACGTTCAATCACGATAGTGGAATTTAAATCCGCCAAGCTTTCAGCCAGCGATATGGGCACCAGTTGATCACGCTCAGCAAGAATATATTGTACCGGCTGGCTTAATTGCCTTAGCGCTGAACGTAAATCCAGGATTTCCAATAAATCCAGCCCTGCCTTTAAGGCTTCAGGATGCGCTACATTATCTGCGGTTTGTTCCGCCAGTAACTGGATAGTTTCACGACTGCCCTGCGCACCACGAGCCTGTAACATGACAAAGCGTTTCAAGGTTTCCCGTTGATTATGATCGAGCTGACCGGAAAATACTGCAAACACTGCTGCATCCATTGCACAATGCCAATCATCTGAGGTAACAAATTTCGGATTGGCCGCCAGCAGAATAAGTTTGGTAACACGTTGCGGATAGCGTGAAGCAAATGCCAGACTCAACTGTCCGCCCAACGACCAACCCAGCCAATGTGCCGTTTGCGGGAGGTTTTCTGCAAGCTTCGTTAACAGTTGGTCTATGTGCAACGCTTCAGGCTGCCAATCTGATTGACCATGGCCCGGTAAGTCCACCAAATGTAAAGTGAACTTGTCTGCCAATAATTCGATAAGCGGATGCCATACGCCACTGTGCATACTCCAGCCATGCAACATCACCAGATCCGGCCCCTGGCCAACCCGTTTAATGAACATAACTAAGCTCCAGCGCATCGAGTAATTTATTAATATGCTCGGCTTCGTGAGATGCAGACAGCGTAATACGCAATCTGGCGGTATTTTTCGGCACTGTCGGCGGACGGATAATGCCCACTAAAATGCCTTGTTGTTCCAGATCCTGTCCCAATTTAAGGGCTTTTTTGTCATCGCCGATAAGCAGCGGTTGAATCGCCGTTTGTGAGGGCATTAATGGTAAGCCCAATTGTGCTGCACCATCACGCAGCTGGTTGATAAGTTGCTGTAATTTATCGCGCCGCCAGCTTTCATGTTTAATCAGTTTCAGACTCGCCAATGTCGCTGCAGAGATTGCTGGAGGCTGCGCCGTGGTGTAGATAAAACTGCGAGCCTGTTGCACCAGAGTTTCAATCACCACCTCATCAGCAGCAACAAAAGCTCCTGCCGTACCAAAGGCTTTGCCAAAGGTGCCGACTAACATCGGCTTTTGCTGTGTTAATTCAAAATGCTCAATAACACCGCCACCGTTTTGACCAAGCACTCCAAGACCGTGTGCATCATCGATCAACACCCCTGCTTTGTGCTGTTCGGCCAAGTCCATGATTTCTGGTAAGGGTGCAATATCGCCGTCCATACTGAATACACCATCACTGACAATCAGTTTATTTCGGGAGTTGGCTGCAGTGTGCAAACGTTGATGCAGTAACGCCATATCGGCATGAGGATAACGTAATTGCTGAGCTTCGCTTAGGCGGCCGCCATCCAGTAATGAGGCGTGATTCAATTTGTCCTGCACCAGCACATCGGTTTTGCCAAGCAGTCCATCAATCACACCGATATTGGCCATATAGCCGGTGGAAAACAGCAGAACTCGCTGTTGTCCGGTAAATTCTGCCAGGGCTTCTTCAAGCTGATGATGATAACGACTGTGTCCGGTCAGTAAATGAGCGGCGCCACTGCCAACGCCTTCGCGATCCAAGGCGTCGGTAAAGGCTTTTTTTAAAGTGGGATGTGCTGCCAGACCTAGATAATCATTACTGCTAAACGACAACAATTTACGACCATCCAACACGACCTCAACACCCTGTTCGCCATCACGCAACCGCGAGCGACGATACAAACCAGCGGCTTGTCGTTCTTTTAACGCTTGTTGAAGTTGTGATTGCCAGGGAAGTTGTGACACGAAAGCGCCTCGATAAATCAGCTACGTGAAGCAATTGAAAAGGCGATTGCCTTTAAATGAAATGCTCTGTGCGGTAAGACCACACAGAGCATCCAGTTAGTTATGCAAAGGTTTATGCAGCTGAACAGTGTTTATCTTCCTGTTGCTGCTGACCGACTTGTAACGGCGTGATCCCCAGTCGTTTGAATAAACGTTGATCATGATCGGTATCCGGATTGTCTGTAGTAAGCAGTTTTTCACCATAGAAGATTGAATTGGCACCGGCCAGAAAACTCATTGCCTGCAATTCATCAGTCATATTCTCGCGACCGGCAGAAAGCCTGACAAAAGATTGCGGCATCATGATGCGCGCTACCGCGATGGTGCGAACAAATTCAAACGGATCCAGATTATTGATGCCATCCAGTGGTGTGCCTTCGACTTGAACCAATAGATTAATTGGTACGCTCTCAGGATGACTTGGCAAATTGGCCAGACTGATTAACAGACCAGCCCGATCCTTACGGCTTTCGCCCATGCCGACAATGCCGCCACTGCAGACATGAATACCGGCTTCGCGAACATGACTTAAGGTATCCAGACGATCCTGATAAGTACGGGTGGAAATGATTTCACCATAGAATTCCGGTGAGGTATCGAGGTTATGATTGTAGTAATCGAGACCAGCTTCTTTCAGACGTTTGGCCTGGTGGTTTTCTAACATGCCCAGCGTGACACAGGTTTCCAGCCCCATATCCTTGACGCCTTCAATCATCGCAACGACACGATCCACATCACGATCTTTCAGGTTACGCCAGGCAGCTCCCATACAGAAACGGCTGGCACCGGTGGATTTGGCCTGTGCTGCGGATTCGAGCACTTTATCCAAAGGCATTAACGGTTCAGCTTTTACCGCAGATTCGTGATGCGCGCTTTGTGGACAGTAACCACAATCTTCGGCACAACCACCGGTTTTGATACTCAACAAGGTACTGATTTGTACAGCATTGGCATCAAAATTCTGCCGGTGAATGGTTTGAGCTTTGTACATCAGATCCGCAAATGGCAAATCAAACAAGGCTTCAATTTCCGCCTGCTGCCAGTCATGGCGAAGCGGTGCGGTCTTTTCTGCTATATTTTCAGTCATGGGCTTCTTCATCAGATTTAATGGATTAATAACATGATGGTCAGAAACTTTAGTGCCGTAGTGACGCATCGTTTGGCGGAATTATACAGCAAACTGTTACCGATTCCCTGCTTCCTCTGTGGTGACTTTAGTCCACACGATGCCCTGTGCAAAGCCTGTGTCGAAGACCTGCCATGGTTGGGCCAGTGTTGTCAGCGTTGTGCCTTGCCACTTAACGAAAGCGGAATCTGCGGCCAATGTCTGCAACATCCACCACCACAGCAATCCAGTTTGGCGTTATTTCGTTATGAAACGCCCATCAACCATTGCATCGCTGCATTTAAATTTCACCAGCAGCTGGTTTTTGCTCAAATTTTTGCCAAGCTGCTGGCAACAAAAGTAAACCAGTGCAAGCAGCCATTACCGGAAATATTGATTCCTATTCCGTTACACCCAAGTCGATTACGCCAACGTGGTTATAACCAATCGGCCCAGTTGGCCGATGCTTTATCAACGGAGTTAACCATTCCTGTTGATAAAACCAGTTTTATTCGTCAACGCAATACGACTCCCCAAACTGGAATGAGCGGCAAACAACGCAAACGCAATGTAAAACAGGCATTTGCACTCGCTAGGTTTCTACCGTATAAACACGTGGCTTTAATCGATGATGTCTATACCACCGGGCATACAGCAGCCGAGGCCAGTCGTTGTTTGCAACAAAATGGTGTTAAGACTGTAGAGGTATGGACAATTGCCCGCGCAATACGCCATTATTAGGCTCCATACCATTTACTTCACATTGCTCAAGGCTGTTGCATGCCTCAAAAAGACGTGACGACGCTTCAAGATCGATTGAATGATCTGATTCGTATTGCCAAAAGCAATGAGCGAAAGCAGCTCAATTTTCAGCAATATGAATTAAGTCTGCTTAATAGCAGCGGCCTGGAGCCGTTACTCAAACTGATCCTGGAAGAACATAAACATCGCTTTCAACTGACGGCTGTTACCTTGATGTTGCACGATCCAGAGTATGAGTTTCAACGTTTACTAGAATCATTTCCTGAAACCCAACAATGGCAAGACCATTTGCTGTTTACCGAATCGGTTCAACGCCTCGAACAGTTTTTTAGTTTAAGACGAACGCCACGCCTAGTAACGTTCTCCCAGCATCAACACCAGCAACTCTTTCCCTCATACCATGAACTAGGCTCGATCGCGCTGTTGCCATTGATCCGTCAAAATCAACTGATTGGAAGTTTAAATCTGGGTAGTCGTAATCCCAACAGATTCCAATCAAATATTGGTACACAGTTCCTGGAGCATTTAGCCGCCGTGGTATCAGCCTGTATTGAAAATGCCCGTCTGCATGAAGAGGTCAAACTGGTCGGTTTACGTGATCCTTTGACTGGCGTAAATAATCGGCGATTTTTTGATCAACGGATTAGCGAAGAATTCAGTCGAGCTAATCGCAACAGAACGCCTTTGTCCTGTTTATTTGTCGATCTGGATTATTTCAAACGCATTAATGACAGTTATGGTCATCAAACCGGCGATCAGGTGCTGAAACATGTAGCCCAATTACTCAATGACAGTTTAAGGCAAGGTGATGTGTTAGCACGCTATGGGGGTGAGGAATTTGTCGTATTGTTGGCGGATGCCAGTCGCGCGGTTGCAGCAGATATTGCAGAACGGATGCGGAAAACTGTCGCTGAAACAGATTTCACTGTTGTAACAGGTAAAACTATACGTGTCACTCTATCTGTTGGTGTTTCAACATTGGACCCCGGCAGTAATATGACGATTAAACGTTTATTACAATCCGCCGATCAGGCAGTCTATGGAGCAAAACTGTCCGGACGCAATCAAGTGAAGGTCAGCGCCGAAGTATGATAACAGGCTCTACAATCCAATTTAAACCACTGTGAAGAGGATCTGGTGTATCAACTGAAAGCTTTTTCAGATGCATTTATACATGCATTGAAAAACCTACTGCCCATTGTCGCTGTAGTGGTCATTTTTCAAGCCTTTGTATTGCAGCGTATTCCTGAAGACACCTTATCCATCAGCATTGGTTTGTTTATTGTTGCCATTGGTGTTGCCTTATTCCTGCGTGGTCTTGAATTAAGCATCTTCCCAGTCGGCAAAAGTCTTTCCAATCAATTTACCAAACGCGGTTCTTTGTGGATTTTGCTGTCTTTTGGTTTTGCGCTGGGGTTTTCTGCAGTAGTTGCTGAACCAGCATTAATTGCCGTTGCCGAACAGGCTCAGGAAATCAGTGAAGGACGAATTGATGCACTGATCCTGCGTTTTCTGGTGGCCATATCAGTAGGGTTTGTCGTTGCGCTTGGAGTGTTTCGCATTCTCTTTGGCTATCCCCTGCATTGGTTCATGATTATTGGCTATCTGGCTGTTGTGACCATCACCTTCTTTACTCCGGCTGAAATTGTAGGTTTGGCTTATGATTCCGGCGGTGTTACCACCAATATCGTCACAGTACCGTTAATTGCGGCTTTAGGCATTGGCTTGGCCACCTCAATTCGCGGCCGTAATCCACTTATTGACGGCTTTGGCATTGTGGCGATGGCAGTGATGGTGCCGATGATAACGGTGCAGCTTTATGGGATCGTGGTATTTAGTGGAACTGAAACCGCTGCTACAGCAGACCTCAGTATTGACACCGCTCAGCAACAAGCTATCTCTGGCCCGATGATTATGCTGATGGATTTGCTCAGCATGGTGGGTGATGTATTACCCATTATTATCACCATTCTGTTTTTCCAATATTTGGTGTTACAACGCCCATTAACTAACCCTCGCAAAGTGGTTTTAGGCTTTGCTATGGTGTTATTCGGTTTATATGCATTTGTGGTCGGTCTGAAAATGGGTTTGTTTCCCATCGGCAGCAGCATGGCTGAACAACTGATAAAAAATCAGCATATTATCTATGTCTATCTATTTGCTTTTGCCATTGGTTTTGCCACAACTATGGCGGAACCCGCGTTGATTGCTATCGGTCAACAGGCTGAGGAAGCCGCTTCTGGTGGAATAAATGGCAATGTCATCCGGATTCTGGTAGCTGTTGGGGTCGCCGTTGGTATCACTGTCGGTGTACACCGTATTATATCCGGCGATTCAATCCATCATTACATCATCGGCGGTTACTTGATCGTCATTGTGCTCACCTTAATCGCCCCAAAATACATAGTGCCTTTGGCATATGATTTAGGTGGTGTAACCACTTCCGAAGTTACCGTGCCTTTGGTGACGGCACTGGGTATCGGCCTTGCCACGCATATTGAAGGTCGAAATATTCTGATGGATGGCTTTGGCTTGATCGCTTTTGCTTCCATCTTTCCAATCATCACAGTCATGCTCTATGCTATCGCGATGCAGATCATGACTGCATTGCAAAAGGTAAACACATGAAATTTTCTGTTCTTGTCGCTATTGTTCCAGAAGAAAGTGAACAAGCTGCCATTGATGCAGCAAGAGATTTGGGCGCGGGTGGTATTACCCTGATGAATGCTCGCGGTATCAGCAATAATGCAAAAAAAACCTTTTTTGGCCTAAGCTATGATGGCAGCCAAAGCGTTTTATTGATGGTGCTTGAAAAAGGTCTCTCGTTACAAATACTCAAGACTATACAAGCCATTCTGATGCCGGATGAGTCCGACTCTAAAGGTCTGGTATTTACTTTACCACTTGAACATTTGGCCGGTATTGATACATCTCAAGTTGAAAAATTCCAGCAACATTTACGAGAAACTCTCTAGAACTCAAGGATTACCCTCATGCGATTAGTTAAAGACGTTATGATTTCCGATGCGATCACGGTTTCACCATTTGCCAAAATTCGTGAAGCGTTAAATCTGATGAAACGCCACAAAATCAAATCACTGGTGGTAGACAAACAAAATCAACATGATGCATATGGTTTGATTACCTATTCAGATGTTCTGAAAACCGTCATCGCTGAAGAAGGTGATATTGATTTACTCAATGTCTATGATATTTGCGCCAAACCGGTTATCGCCGTCGGAGCCGACTTGTCGATTAAACATGTGGCGAAATTGATGGCCACACATCGAGTTAAACGGCTTTTAGTGCTTAATAATAATGATTTGATTGGTATGGTGACCATGAATGACATCATGGAACAACTGCTAAGCGAAATCGAATAAAGACAGAAGCTATTCCAAAATAACGATAGCGCTTGGATGCTGCACAAACAAACTGTAATGGTCTCCACGTTTTGACATCCAGCCACGTACTTCCAATGGTTTATTCAAATACGTTGCTAAGGGCGGAAACAATGCCTGCTGTTTTTTGGCAATACGCAGGCTGACTTTGTCATTGACCTTTAACACCCAATAATCCCGGGTTTGTGACTGTGATTTGGCCGTTAATCTCCAGCGCTGCCAGCCTCGATAATCATTTTCGTTAATCGTTGCCACCTTGCGAGGCTGGTAATGTTTAGTCGCCCATATGCCTTTTTTCTGATCTTCAGCTTGTTGTTGAGCAGACATTAATTGCTCTGCATATTGTAAATTAGGTGGCTGCAAGGTCAGTGCTGCCAGTCCCTGTTGCAACAATTGTTCATTAATAAACTCGCCTTCAGGTGTCCAGGCATAAGCTAACAGGCGATCATAACGATCACGTTTTTCGGCATCGTATTGCAGGTAAACCTGTCCTTGTTTTAACTGATTTCTTAACCAGTCCCGAGCTGCAATACCACCGGGTTCGGCTTCGCGGTGTCTTGAGCTGATTTCTGGTGTATTGATACTGAGTAACCTGACCCGTTCATTATTTTCCAAAACCAAAGTATCGCCATCATAAACCCGTTTTACATTGAATAAATAACGATTGGAACTGGGTTGAAGATTGAGAACCTCAGCTGCCGGATCAGCCGGTTGATCAGAAAATATTTGTCGTCCGCTTTCATCGGTCCACTGATAAACCTCGGTGGCACTGACCGAAACAGATAAGCAAAACAGTAGAAAAAACGAATAACAATATCTCGTCATCAATCAAACCAGGCTGTAATGCAAAAAAATACCGAAAAATACCACAGCACCTACCCAGTTATTATTCAGAAAGGCTTGTAAACAGGCATTTCGCTCACGATCTTTGCTCAGGCGTAATTGATAAATAAACAGCATCGCCACTATCAATAAACCCAGATAAAACACCATGCTCAGCTGCAATTGCAGACCTATCAGGATCATGATCAGCAAAAAAACCAGTTGTAATAAGGCTTGAATTAACAAGTCATTTTTGCCAAATAAAATCGCGGTTGATTTCACCCCAGCTTGCAGATCATCTTCACGATCGGCCATTGCGTAAAAAGTGTCGTACATGGTGGTCCACACAATATTGGCCACAAACAACCACCAGACAATACTTGGCAATGTATTGGTCTGAGCGGCAAACGCCATCGGGATTGCCCAACCAAACGCCATGCCCAATACCAGCTGTGGCAGATAGGTAAAGCGTTTCATAAAGGGATAAATCGCAGCCAGCAGAACAGCTATCAATGACAGTGCAATGGTGAAGAAATTAAGCTGCAAAACCAGGATAAACGCCACTAAGGCCAGGGTTACAAATGTCAGCACCGCCTGCTTAGCAGTTAATGCACCGGTGGCTAAAGGCCGGTTTTCAGTTCGCCATACCTGACCATCAATATGCCGATCGGCATAATCATTGATGGCACAACCTGCGGCTCGCATCAGCACTACCCCAGCGATAAAAATCAGCAGAATCTTGATGTCTGGTAATCCACCAGCCGCTATCCATAATGCGGTTAAAGTCGGCCATAGCAATAATAAAATACCGATAGGCCGATTCATTCGGGTCAGTTGCCAGTAAGGCTGTAGACGATTCCATAAACTTGTCATATCGACCAATCCTGATTTGGTAAAAACATTTCGCAGACCAGTAAGCTGTTCTCAGCAAAATAAAAACAGGATCGCCGTGCCCACATAATCGCATTGTCATCCATTTCAATACCGTGGTGTTTTGCCTGTTCAAACAAGCTGTGTCCTGCACGCAGACTGGTCACTTCAAGGGGGCCGCGTTTGATTGCCGGATCAGTAAACAGAATTTCACCCAATGAACGGTTACCCAGATGATGAATATGCAAATGCGCCTGCAATGCCTGATAGCTGACACGCGGCACAATGGTGCGGGCAAATACCCGGGCTTCATCGCCGTCGCGCAAAATCACCTCACGACAATAGGCATGTTCATGTAAGGGCTGCTCAAGTTTTAAAGCCTCCTCCGTCAATGGTTTCTGCCAACCGGACTGTTGCAGATCTACGCTGAACTGTTGCTGACTGGTTTGTTGCAATCGCACAGTTAACGAGCCTTTATCAGTCAGCCAGCCAGCCAATTCGTTTGGCAGCTTCGCAGTCGCAGCATGATGCCAGTGTGCTTGGCTTTTCATCATAAAAAATTGGAACTCATACTTGCCCGAAGTTCAGTTTGCTGCCGAACCAGCGGTTAATTAATGGTGCTACGTTTTCCGGGTGCTGAGTGATTAAGGTTTCAGCTGCTTTAGTTACGGCTGGCAATAAATCCTGATCGGCCAGTAAATCAGCTACCCTGAATTGCGGTAAACCGGTTTGCCGTGTGCCCAAAACCTCGCCCGGTCCCCGAATTTCCAAATCGCGTTGGGCAATCACAAAGCCGTCATTACTCTCGCGCAAACAAGCTAAACGGGCCAGACCATTTTCCGATAGCGGCGGATGGTACATCAACACGCAATGACTCTGTACCGTGCCACGCCCTACCCTTCCGCGTAACTGATGTAATTGGGCTAACCCAAGACGCTCGGCATTTTCAATCACCATTAAACTGGCATTGGGCACATCCACGCCAACTTCAATCACCGTTGTCGCCACCAGCAAATCAATCTCACCCTGTTTGAACGTATGCATCACCTGTTCTTTTTCTGCCGATTTCATTCGACCATGCACTAGTGCAATCCGTAAGTCAGGCAATGCCTGCTGCAATTGTTCAGCGGTATCTTCTGCTGCCTGACATTGTAAATGCTCAGACTCTTCAATCAAGGTGCAGACCCAGTAAACCTGACGTTTTTGCTGACAGGCGACATGAATGCGTTCGATAACTTCAGGCCGTCGATTGTCGGCCACCACCACCGTGGTCACCGGCTGCCTGCCAGGAGGTAATTCATCAATTACTGAGACATTTAAATCTGCATATGCTGTCATCGCCAGCGTGCGGGGAATTGGTGTGGCGGTCATCACCAGTTGATGTGGCAAGATATCCACCGCTTTGCCTTTATCACGTAACGCCATACGCTGATGCACACCAAAACGATGCTGTTCATCAATAATCACCAGGCCCAGTCGATTAAAGGTGACTTCATCCTGAAATAATGCGTGAGTGCCCACGGCAATATTGATTTCACCTTCTGCCAGTGCGGCAATCACCTGTCGACGCTGCGCCGCTGTTTGTTTGCCGGCACACCAGCCAACCTGAATTCCCATTGGCTCAAGCCAGTTACGAAAGGTCTGATAATGCTGTTCGGCTAATAATTCGGTGGGTGCCATCATCACTGCTTGATAGCCGCTGGAAACGGCCATTAATGCTGATAACGCTGCCACCACTGTTTTGCCAGATCCGACATCACCCTGCACCAGTCGCTGCATCGGAATATTTTGTTGCAGATCTGCGCGGATCTCTTTGATAACACGTTGTTGAGCGCTGGTTAATGGAAATGGCAGTTGTTGTAAAAACTTTTTACTGAACATATCCGCATTAAACTGTGGCGCTTGATGTTGCTGTGCACGATAGCGGATTTGCCGCATGCTGAGTTGTTGAGCCAGTAATTCTTCAAACGCCAACCGTTTTTGGGCTGGATGTTCGCGAGCGATTAATTGACCGACATCACAATCCGGAGGCGGTAAATGCACATACTTCAAGGCTTGCGTCAGATCAAAACGGGCAACGCGCGGATCCAGCAAAGCTTCCGGCAAATAAGACGGCATGGTTTGCTGATCGAGCAGTTTTAACGCCTGATTTAGCAATTTACGCCAGGAAAGTTGGTGTAAACCTTCGGTAGTCGGATATACCGGAGTCAGGGCTTCCTCTACAGAAAATGGCGCATCACCGTGAATAAGTTGGTATTCAGGATGCACCATTTCCAATGCAGATGGGCCACTGCGCACTTCCCCAAAACAACGAATCCGCTGACCTTTTGCTAATTGCTGTTGCTGGCTTTTGGAAAAATGAAAAAAGCGTAATACCAGTGCCCCGGTGCCATCACTGATATGACAAAGTAGAGAGCGGCGGCGGCCAAACTTGACCTGGCTAAGTTGAATAACACCTTCAATCAGTTTTTCCTGCTGCGGTCGCAAACTGCCAATCGGCATTAATCGTGTCCGATCCTGATAGCGTAATGGCAGGTGAAACAACAGATCTTGGATCTGGCGTATCCCAAGTCTATCAAGCTTCTCAGCGAGTTTTGCGCCGACACCTTTCAGCGAGGTGACCGGATCGGCAATGGCCAGTTCAGTCACCAATCACCGCCTTTAACGAACGAGGTTATGCGCCAAGATGCAAAATAGCATCCATTTCAACCGGTACATCTTTAGGTAACGATGCCACGCCAATCGCCGCACGAGCAGGATAAGGTTGTTGAAAATACTCTGCCATGATTTCGTTCACGGTGCCGAAATAAGCCAAATCAGTTAGATAGATATTGAGTTTAACGACATCTTGTAAACTGCCACCTGAAGCCTTAGCAACAGCAGACAAATTATCAAACACCTGGCGGACCTGGGTGGCAAAGTCGCCTTCAACCACTGTCATGGTTTCTGGTACTAATGGAATTTGACCAGACAAGTAAACAACATCGCCCACTTTGACAGCTTGTGAATAGGTACCAATTGCTGCAGGCGCATTGCTGGTGTGGATAATTTCTCGGGACATAAAAACTCCGGCTAAGTCGTCTTAAGACGACAGATTAAACAAATCAGTTATTAATACGGTTAATGCGTTCGACCATTTCCAGTTGGCGTAAACGACGGATAATGCGCGCCAGATGCTGGCGATTAGTGACTTCAATGGTCAGCCGCAGATGGGTAAAACCACCATCACGCTCGTCCACCATTACATTGTCGATATTCGACTCGGCTTCTGAAATCACAGAGGCTATGGTTGCCAAGGCACCGCGCTGGTTTTTCAGTTGCACCATCAAATCCACAGGGAAATCACGTTTGATTTCTTTGGCCCAGGCAACATCCAGCCATTTTTCATTTTGCTCACGTAAATGGGTAGTGTTTTTGCAGCTGCGTTGATGAATGATGATGCCGCGGCCCGCACTGACAAAACCATGAATCGGATCGCCGGGGATCGGATGACAGCAACGGGCAAAATTCACCACCATGCCTTCGGTTCCGGCAATCAACAGTGCTTGTGGCTCTTTGTTCGGAGTTTCTTCCTGCAACAGCTTTTGGGCAACCAATAAAGCAGAGATATTTCCCAGCCCTAAATCGGTTAATAATTCGTCAAAGTTTTCCAGTTCATATTCTTTCAACAAAGCGTTAATACGGTTGGTCGGAATATTTTCCAAGGCAGTTGAAAACGCTGTCAGATGTTTGTTCAATAGCCGTTGACCAAGCTGTATCGCCTCTTCACCTTGCAGGTGTTTGAGGTAATTACGAATATTGGTACGTGCTTTAGGCGTCACGACAAAATTCAGCCAGGCTGGATTTGGGTGTGATGTTGGCGAGGTTATGATTTCAACCGATTGACCGGTTTCCAGTTGTGAACTCAGCGGTACCAGATGACGACCTACACGAGCTGCGACACAACTGTTACCAACATCAGAATGGACTGCATAAGCAAAATCAACGGCTGTAGAGCCACGCGGCAAGGTTAGAATTTCACCTCTTGGCGTAGACACATAAATCTCATCGGGGAATAAATCAATTCGCAGATTTTCCAAAAATTCCATCGAATCGCCAGAACCTTTCTGCATTTCCAGAATGCCTTGCAGCCACTGTCTGGCTTTGCGATGTGCCAAGGTGTTACCGGCGGCTTCGCCAGTTTTATATAACCAGTGAGCAGCGACCCCTGCTTCCGCTAATTGATCCATATCACGTGAACGGATTTGAACTTCTATCGGCACACCATAAGGCCCGAATAAAACCGTATGTAATGATTGATAACCATTGGCTTTGGGGATCGCAATATAGTCTTTGAATTTGCCCTGTACCGGCTTGTAAAGGTTATGCACTACGCCTAGCATGCGATAACAGGCATCTACATCGTCGACAATGATACGAAACGCGTAGACATCCATGACTTCTGAAAATGACAGTTGCTTACTGACCATTTTCTTGTAAATGCTGTAGAGATTTTTTTCACGTCCCTGAATATCCGCACTCAATCCTTCCTGTTCCATACGGTTAAGAATGGAACCGGTAATCTGACTGACAATTTCCTTGCGATTACCACGTGCTTTACGTATGGCATCAGCTAAAACTCGATAACGTATCGGATACAGCACATGGAAACCCAGATCTTCCAGCTCACAGCGCATCAGATTCATGCCCAAACGCTGGGCTATCGGGGCATATATTTCTAGGGTTTCATGGGCAATTCGGCGACGTTTTTCGGGGCGCAGATGACCCAACGTACGCATGTTGTGCAGGCGATCTGCCAGCTTGACGATAATGACCCGGATATCGCGAGACATGGCCAGCAACATTTTCCGCAGATTTTCTGCCTGGGCATGTTGTCTGGTTTCAAACGCTGCCTGTGCCAGTTTGGTGACGCCTTCTACCAGTTCAGCAACCGGCTCACCAAACTCGGCGATGACATCACGTTTAGACATTTCAGTGTCTTCAATCACGTCATGCAGTAAACCCGCCATGATGCATTCATAATCCATATGCATCATGGCTAAAACATGTGCTACAGCCAGTGGATGCGTAATATAACGCTCACCGCTGCGTCGAGTCTGTCCTTCATGGCATTGTTCTGCAAAATGATAGGCGCGACGGATCGACTCGACCTGATTGGTTTCTAAGTAATTTGAGGTCGCAAAACACAGATCATCAATTGTGAGTTTGGGCTCGGACTCCTGAATGAAGTCAAGCTCAGACGCAACAGAAGGTTTTGCGCTCACAATAATTAAATTTCGTTTAGCAGCTCTTCGTCATTAACGATGCTTTCTGCAGCATGTTGACGAGCTGAGGTTTTAGTCAGAATCGTACGATCAACCAGACCGGCGGCAATTTCACGTAAAGCGATAACGGTAGGTTTGTCGTTATCGACCGGTACCATTGCATCATCACCCATGGCGATTTGGCGGGCGCGTTTTGCTGCAACCAGCACCAGTTGGAAACGGTTATCTACATTTTCGAGGCAATCTTCAACTGTAGTACGTGCCATGATATTTTGTCCTGTGGTTAAAACATGTAATTTTACGAGAGATGCGAGGCTTAAGCCAGCAAGTCAGCCAATAAGGTACTGTAATTGGACTGCTGAACCGTCAGTTTGTGCCGACTGGCCATCACGATCGCAGTCAGACTGGCAAGTGCATGATCAAAATCATCGTTCACAATCAAATAATCAAATTCGACGTAATGTGACATTTCACTCTCTGCATCACGCATTCTGCGCGAAATAGTCGCTTCATCATCCTGGCCACGCCCCCTTAAACGTTGCTCAAGTGCTTGCTTAGATGGGGGAAGGATAAAAATACTACTACTGTCGGGAAAGTTTTTTCGCACTTGCTGGGCGCCCTGCCAGTCAATTTCCAGAATCACATCATTTCCGGCATACAACTGGTGATGCACTGCTGCTGCGGAAGTACCATAACTGTGATCAAATACAGTGGCTGATTCCAGAAAATCACCAGCTTCACGCATCTTGCTGAACATTGCTTCGCTGACAAAAAAGTAATCTTCCGTGTCTACTTCACCCGCTCTGGCAGGTCGTGTGGTATGTGAAACGGATAAGCGTACATGCGGATCCTGTTTGACCAAAGCACGAACCAGACTGGTTTTCCCCGCCCCTGAAGGCGCCGCTACGATAAATAAACTTCCTGACATTTTGATACCCTGCAGATTGCGCGGTTTCAGTTTTGAAACCTGTATTTGGTAAGTCAAAACAATACTGGTTTACGCTTTTTTGTGCCAGTTTTTTGCTTGGCTAAAAGCTGATTAACCATGACTTTTCTGTTGTCACTTAGCTCCTCATCGTCTTTCTCCTCCGTAGAAAAATGCTATCCGCTATTCCAAACAAAAATAAATCTCATTATCATTGCATTACTTATTAACCACGGAGTGTTCTATGCGTAAAGCAGGTATCTTTCTTAGTGTATGGCTGGGTTTAACTGTATTACTGGTCTCTGGATGTAGTGACGAAGCTCAACAAGAGATCCAAGAAGTCAATCTGTACTCCGCGCGCATCGAATCTTTAATTAAACCGTTACTGGATGAATTTACCGAAGAAACCGGTATTAAGGTCAATCTTGTTACCGGTAATGCAGACGAATTATTGCAACGCCTACAAAACGAAGGTCGCAATACTCCAGCCGATATTTTATTAACCACCGACGCAGGTCGTTTGCACCGTGCGATGGAAGTGGATTTGGTTCAACCAGTTGAATCCGACATTTTGGACCAGCGTATTCCCGCTTCATATCGCCATCCTGAGGGCTATTGGTTCGGCTTATCACTGCGCGCCCGTCCGATAATGTATGTCAAAGATCGTGTCGATCCTGCAGAACTCTCTACTTATGAAGCCTTAGTCGAACCGCGCTGGAACAACAGGATCTGTGTTCGCTCATCCAGCAATGTTTATAATCAGTCAATGGTCGCTTCGATGATTGTGGCCAACGGCGAAGCAGCAACAGAAGAATGGGCAAAAGGATTAGTTGCCAACTTCGCGCGCTCTCCTCAAGGGGGTGACCGTGATCAAATAAGTGCTGCCGCCGCTGGCCAGTGCGATATCGTGATCGCCAACACGTATTATCTGGCGGGTATGCTGACCAGCAATGATGCTAAAGAAAAAGAAGCTGCTGAAAAGATCGGTGTTTTCTGGCCTAATCAGGCTGATCGCGGTGTACATATCAATGTATCCGGAGCCGCTGTTATTAAAGACGCAAAAAACCAAGAAAACGCCATTAAATTGATTGAATTCCTCAGCAATGACTCTTCGCAAAAATGGTATGCAGAAACCAATGGCGAATATCCAGTACGAGCCGATATCGAAAAAGGTGAGCTGCTGGAGCAATGGGGTGATTTTCTGGCCGACCCGTTGGACATGGATAAACTAGGCGAATTTAATGCCGATGGATTGCGTTTAATGGACCGTGCAGGTTGGCAATAAAGGTTTCCATGCGTAAAGTTGGCAGTTTTGTCAGATTAACTGCCAACTTTACCTTTCCATGTCATTAATAAACCAGTTTCGTCCTTATCCTTTATTCATCCTTGTATTGGCGATTGTATTGTCAATGCCGGTTGTGGTGGTTTTGGCGCATGTTTTTGTGCCCAGCGGCGATATCTGGCAACACCTGAGCAGTACTGTTCTTCCAGACTATATCCGTAATTCTTTGTTGCTGATGTTAGGGGTTGCCATCGGTACGCTGCTCATCGGGGTCACCACCGCCTGGCTGACTACGATGTGTCAGTTTCCCGGGCGTAGTGTCTTTGAATGGGCGTTGTTACTGCCCATGGCCATGCCGGCCTACATCATTGCTTACACCTATACCGGCATGCTAGATATTTCCGGCCCGGTGCAAATGGCGTTACGAGATTGGTTTGGTTGGCAATATGGTGATTACTGGTTTCCTCAAATCCGTTCCTTGAATGGAGCAGTAGTGATGTTGACGCTGGTGCTCTATCCCTATGTATATCTACTGAGCCGTGCGGCATTTCTAAGTCAATCCATCTGCGTCTTGGATGTCAGCCGCACCTTGGGAAATGGGCCATGGAAAACATTCTGGCGTGTTGCTCTGCCACTGGCCCGTCCAGCAATTATCGCGGGTTTATCATTAGCTTTGATGGAAACATTGGCTGATTACGGCACAGTACAATTCTTCGGGGTCAGCACCTTTACTACTGGTATTTTTCGCACCTGGTTTGGCATGGGTAGTGCCGCTGCAGCCGCACAACTGGCAGCTGGATTAATGGTATTTGTATTTGCTTTGATCATTCTTGAACGTTATTCACGTCGTAAAGCCAGATACCACCACACCAGTCGCCGTCATCAGGATCTGCGTCGCTTTCAGTTAACTGGTGGCCGTGCTGCTCTGGCATTCTTGTTTTGTTTAGTTATTCTCAGCTTGGGATTTCTATTACCAGCATTACAATTGCTTAGCTGGACTGTGCATGTTGCTGATACCGTCATTGATGCTCAATTTATGCAATTACTGATGAACAGTCTTTCACTGGCGGCATTTGCAGCAGTGCTGGCTTTAATTTTGGCGATTGTTATGGCTTATGCCCAGCGTTTATATCCCGGCAGATTAGTCAGTGGTGCCGTGCGGGTTGCAGGTATGGGTTATGCCGTACCGGGCGCGGTGATCGCGGTTGGCGTAATGATTCCTTTTGCCTGGTTTGATAACACCGTGGATGATTTGGCTCGAAGCCATTTTGATTATTCCACCGGATTGCTTCTTAGCGGAACGTTAGTCGCCGTTACCTTTGCTTATCTGACAAGATTCCTTGCAGTCTCATTACAAACCGTTGACAGTGGTTTGACCCGGATCACCCATTCGATGGACGAGGCTGGCCGCTCATTTGGTTTCCGGCCATTGCAGATCCTCAGACAGATCCACATACCGATGTTAAGTGCCTCATTAATGACGGCGTTGCTTTTAGTATTTGTTGATGTATTGAAAGAATTGCCTGCCACGCTGATTTTACGACCATTCAATTTCAATACTTTGGCGGTAAAAGCCTATGAACTCGCATCAGATGAACGTTTGGCCGAAGCAGCCCCTGCGGCACTGGCCATTGTGATTGCCGGGATTATTCCGGTTATTCTATTAAGCAAAACCATTACCCGCTCACGCAAGCTAAAATTGGCTATTGATGAAAACTGATACCTCCATGCAAATTCCACAACTACAAGTCGACAATATCAGCATTGGCTATGCTGACAGAACGGTTGTAGAAGGTATTTCATTTCAGTTAAAGCCAGGGGAAATCGCCTGTTTACTGGGTCCCTCAGGCTGCGGTAAAACTTCGGTTTTACGAGCCATTGCCGGATTTGAACCATTAATGCAGGGCAGTATTACTTTGCATGGTAAGACGGTCAGTTCATCGGCGATGTTCTTGCCACCTGAAAAACGTCATATAGGTATGGTGTTTCAGGATTTTGCATTATTTCCACATTTAACCGTCGCAAAGAATATTGGCTTTGGACTGCAAAAATTGTCTCGTAAACAACGACAGCAACGGGTTGAAGAATTGCTCGAATTGGTTGAGTTAACCGATGCCAAAAACCAATATCCCCATCAACTCTCCGGTGGACAGCAGCAACGTGTTGCCTTGGCAAGAGCCATGGCTCCGCGTCCGGATATTCTGTTACTGGATGAACCATTCTCCAGTATGGACACAGAACTTCGTGAACAACTTGCCAGAGAAGTACGGGATTTGCTGCGTCGGGATGGGGTAACAGCCATTATGGTGACTCATGATCAACACGAAGCCTTTGCCATGGCCGATCAGATTGGGGTGCTGGGTCAAGGAAAACTCTTACAATGGGGTAATGGCTATGATTTATATCATCGTCCAAGCAGTCGCTTTGTGGCTGACTTTATCGGGCAAGGTGTTTTGATACCCGGTGAAATCATTGCCAATAATAAAATCCACACCGAACTAGGGATTGTCAGTGGCAAGATAACTTCACCTGCCGCTCCCGGACAGCAAGTGAATTTACTGTTACGACCCGACGATATCATTCATGATGATAATAGCCCGCTAAAAGCCGAGATTGTCGCTAGAGCGTTTCGCGGTGCCGTGTATCTCTATACTTTAAAGTTACAAAGTGGTCAGCAGATCCTCTGTCTGGTGCAAAGTCATCATCAACATGATATCGGTGAATTTCTGGGGATAAGGCTTGAAGCCGACCATTTAGCTGTGTTTTCTGACTTGTTATGATCAGCGCCTAGGAATTTATCCCATAAAAATTGGGGAAGTAGTACCAAGGTACAATATCTAACGATTATGCTTATCTTTAAATTATGCGCTGTAGTTCACATAAATCACTGCCCCCGGAGGCGCAAACCTGTATGAAAAGCACTTTTATTAAAACATTAATGTTAGTTTTAACTGCTTCATTAAGCTTTACTGTCAATGCGGCATCATTATCATTGGCTGGTACAACTAGCTACAATACAAATGGTTTCAAAGGCACTATTTCAGAAGTACTGAATATCAATGATTTTCTGCCTGGCGCGTCTGAAGGCTTTTATGTTAACAAACCTAATCCTACAGCGATGAGTGCGGCACATGTGCAAACAGCCTTAACAGCCGCTGGTTCAAGCTTTTTGGTAACGGACTTTTTCAAAATTGACAGTCCTGCTACTAACACATTGAATACGTCTTCTTTAGGCTTGTCATTTACTGGCTTTCTAATGAAGTACGGCACAACAACATTAATTGGTCTGTTCAGCACGCCGATCTCAAGTTTGGATTTCCTGACTCATGATGGCAAAGATGTTTCTCATATCGCCTATTTCAACACGTCTGTTTCTGAAGTACCTTTACCAGCAGCATTGTGGTTATTTGCTCCAGCATTGATGGGATTTTTAGGCTTTAGACGTCGCCTGAACAAATAAAAAACTCACATACAAAGTTTATAAAGCCGTGCCTCGCACGGCTTTTTTTTGCATGTATAAGTCTTACCAGACGACATCCCAGACCAACGCTATCCAGTCTGCAGGCTCCCCCTCTCAATATTAGGAATTTTTCATATATAAAGTCAGGAACTAGTACCAAAGTACAATAGGAAATCTATTTTTAGCGGTCTAGATTATGAGACGTAGTTCACAATAATTCTAATAACCTATGGGGGGCAATTTATGAATAACTACATTAAATCGCTATTAGTAGCAGGTTTAACAAGCTTATCTTTTGCAGTCAATGCAGCAACCATAACCCTTATCGACCCGGTAAATTATCTTACTCCTGCAGGTCCTCCAGGTAACACTGGAACGATATCTACCGTTGTGAATATCAATGACTATATGCCCGGTGCATCAAAAGGCTATTTAATTGAGGGCGCTCTGCCGAATGCGGTTGATGCAGGTCAACTACAAACAGCATTGAATGCTGCAGGGGCAGGTTTTACAGTTTCAGGTTTCACTAAAATTGAACCACCTCCAGTAGGCGATGTATTTAACTCCTTATCACTAGGATTGGCATTTCAAGGGTTTTTAATTAAATATGCAACTTTTACCATGGTTGGTTTATTTGATTCTCCTATCACTCAATTGAGCTACGTAACGCATACTGGTCAGGATGTTTCACATATTGCTTATTTCAATCCTTCTGCCGTTCCTTTGCCTGCAGCATTGTGGTTATTCGCACCGGCTTTGATGGGTTTTTTAGGATTTAGACGTCGTTTAGCTAAATAATCTCTTTTCACTTTAAAAAAAGGCCGTGTATATCACGGCTTTTTTTTGGCTGTAATCCACAGAATAATTAATATTCAACACAGATAAATATTCATTAGCATTATTCAATCCCGCCCTCAGCGGGCGTTTGGCGATTAATTTAAGTTAAGGCTTGTCAGTTTGCGCCAGTGGTAATGTGGTCGACAATTTAATCGATACGTCTCTTCAATGCCCCAATCATCTGTCTTCTATATCACTTTTAATCGATAGCAAATTACGGATGCATGTCGAGGCGCAAATCTTGATGGAGAAATCCATGCTAAAAAAAATTTGTGTTGAATATTAATT
>JAMDEF010000147.1 GCA_023488305.1 Gammaproteobacteria bacterium
ATTGCACTTCAAAATCATCCAACCTTGCGTTCTGCTCAAGCCGATGTGGCTTCTGCCAATGCGCAGCATGATGTGACTAGGGCAGCATTTTTACCACGAGTGGATTTTGAATTAGGGACCCGAAACGATCATGATATCGATGGGGTTCGTGGAACTGATAAAGATGTTACGGCCATGTTCCGCTTGCGTTATAACTTGCTCAATGGCGGAAGAGATAAGGCACGACGAGAAGAAACGGCTTTTTTAATTAATCAAGCTGCTGAAATTCGTAATAATACACATCGACAAGTTGAGCAAAGTGTCCGTTTATCATGGAATGCATTAGAAACCGTTCGTCGGCAGATGTCCTATTTTGAACAATATGCTGATGCAGCAGAAAAAACCCGTGATGCTTATCAACAGCAGTTCAATATCGGTCAGCGCACATTACTGGATTTGCTGGACTCTGAAAACGAATTGTTCAGAGCGCGAATTTCGTTGACTAATGCACAGTATGATGAGCTTTTCACTAAGTACCGTGTGCTAAACAGTATTGGAGCATTACTGGAAAGTTTGGAAATTATTGCTCCAGCTGCCGCTACAACTGTTGCTGATAGCCGCAACTAAATTTTCCATAGCTGAATGAAAACGATAAGCCATGCCCGCGGGGTATGGCTTTTTTTTAGAACCTGTACGTGGATAGCTGCAACTTTTTCTGCAATCAAACTATCATGCTATTATGTCGTGCTTAATTTGTAGGGTTATTTTAGAAATTCATGAGTAAGCAATCATCTTTTTCCTTCGAGGAACTCTTGCAGTGCGGCCACGGAGAAATGTTTGGCCCGGGCAATGCCCAACTGCCAGTCCCCAATATGCTGATGATGGATCGTATCAGTCATATTTCCAATGATGGTGGTGCCTATGGAAAAGGTGAAATCATTGCTGAACTGGATATTCATCCGGATTTATGGTTTTTTAAATGCCATTTCCCGGGTGATCCGGTCATGCCAGGTTGCCTGGGCCTAGATGCTATGTGGCAGTTACTTGGCTTTTTTCTGGCATGGGATGGTAATCCCGGTAGAGGAAGAGCGCTGGGTTCAGGTGAAGTGAAATTTACTGGACAGGTATTACCTAGCGCCAAAAAAGTGACTTACCGTATTGATTTGAAACGAGTAATTTCACGCAAACTGGTGCTTGCCATTGCTGATGGCACAGTATCAGTGGATGGTCGCGATATCTACTTCGCCAAAGATTTACGAGTTGGTCTGTTTACATCAACTGACAACTTTTAGGACAAGACAATGAGACGTGTAGTTGTTACTGGTATGGGGATCACCTCCTGTTTGGGATTGGATCTTGCCACCGTTACCGAATCACTTCGCACCGGTCGTTCTGGTATCCATTTTAAACAGCAGTACGCTGATATGGGGTTTCGTAGCCATGTCGCGGGTTTTTTTGATATAGATTTTAAAGAATTTATTGATCGTAAAGTTTTACGTTTTATGGGCGATGCCGCAGCTTATGCTTATATTGCGATGAAGCATGCAATTCAGGATGCAGGATTAAGTGACAGTGATGTGTCCAATCCTAAAACCGGTCTGGTTATGGGCTCTGGTGGTGCATCATCATCTAATCAAGTTGAAGCCGCTGATATTCTGCGTGAAAAAGGCTTAAAACGAGTTGGTCCATATCGCGTGACCCAGGTCATGGGAAGTACTACTTCAGCCTGTCTGGCAACACCTTTTAAAATCAAGGGCGTCAACTATTCAATGTCTTCTGCCTGTGCAACCAGTGCGCATTGCATTGGTAATGCAATGGAGCAAATCCAACTGGGCAAACAAGATATTGTTTTTGCTGGTGGTGCGGAAGAAGAACACTGGACCATGAGTTCATTGTTTGATGCGATGGGTGCTTTGTCGACCAAATATAACGAAACTCCTGAAAAAGCATCACGTGCATATGATGCCGATCGTGACGGTTTTGTTATTGCTGGCGGTGGTGGTGTGTTGGTACTGGAAGAGTACGAACATGCTAAAGCGCGTGGCGCAAAAATTTATGCAGAATTAACCGGCTATGCTGCCACTTCTGATGGCTATGACATGGTGGCGCCTTCAGGTGAAGGTGCACAGCGTTGTATGCAAATGGCCATGTCGACAATGCGTAACAAGAAAGTCGATTACATTAATGCCCATGGCACCAGTACACCGGTCGGTGATTTAGCTGAGTTAGGTGCAATCAAGCAAGCTTTCGCTGAAATCGAAATCCCATTAGTGGGATCCACTAAATCTCTTTCTGGTCATTCACTGGGTGCTGCTGGTGTGCAGGAAGCAATTTACAGTTTGTTGATGCTTGAAAATGACTTTGTGGCTGCTTCTGCCAACATAGATAATTTGGATGAGCAAGCCAAGGGTATGCCGATCGTATTGGAGCGCAAAGACAATGCAGCTCTGCAGGCTGTAATGTCAAATAGCTTTGGTTTCGGTGGTACTAATGCCTGTTTGGTATTTGAGAAAATCTGATTGAACCATTAAAACACCCTCAGCGTAATGCTGAGGGTGTTTTTTTAACTTAGATCGGCATCTGTAACCGGCCCACGTTTTCCCGCTAATGCTTCCTGCATTAAACTGACTAACTGCTGCTTTTTCACTTCATCGTCCAAATGCTTTGAACTGAAGGTGATGCCAAACCGATCGGCATATTGTTTGACCAGTATCATCAAAATTGCTTCATCCACGTTCACTTTCTCCAAACTTTTCAATCACACATTATAACGTGTTAACGTTGTCCATTATGAAATTACACTATCAATCAATTGGCCAAGGTTCACCCTTAATTATCCTGCATGGTTTATTTGGTTCGGCCGATAATTGGCGTGGTATAGCTAAAGCCCTTTCATCCGAGCGACAGGTTATAAGTGTTGATCTGCGTAATCATGGCCGCTCATTTCATCATCCTCAGCAAACGTTTGATTTAATGGCCGAGGATTTGCTGAATTTACTAGACGATTTAAGCTTACCAACAATAGATCTGCTGGGACATTCGCTCGGCGGCAAAACCGCCATGCAATTTACCCATAATTTTACTGATCGAGTAAGCAAACTTATTGTTGTTGATATTGCCCCACGACAATATGTCGATGAGCATAGTGTTATTTTCAAAGCGTTATTAGCATTAGATATATCAAAATTTTCATCACGAACGGAAGTGAGCGAAGCTTTATCGGATACATTACCGGATCCGCTAGTACGTCAGTTTTTATTATTGAATTTGCAAAAAGACGATCAAGGATTTAACTGGCGTATTAATTTGCAAGCTTTGTTTTGTAGCTATCCAGGGTTGCTGCAAAGTGTTGAGCCAATTGAAGCTGTTGCAGTGCCGAGCTTGTTTATCAGTGGCGAAAAATCAAACTATGTCACGGATAATGATTGGCAGCAGATTAAATCTTTTTATCCTAACGCCGAACATATAGTGATCGATAATGCCGGACATTGGGTGCACGCTGATCAACCGGATATTTTTGTTGAGCAGGTAAACAGGTTTCTTGCAGATGATTAACACTGACTTATTAAAACAATTGATTGAATTTCGCCGCGAACGTGATTGGGAGCAATTTCATAATCCCAAAGATATTGCGATTTCGTTATCTATCGAAGCGGCTGAGTTGCTGGAATGGTTTCAATGGCGCGATAAGGCGGAAATTCAGCAAATGCTGGCGACGGACAAGCGCGAAGCTCTGGAAGATGAAATTGCTGATGTCGCTGTGTATTTGAGTTACTTGTGTTATGACCTCAATATTGACCTTGAGCATGCGATCAAACGGAAAATGGATAAAAACGCTGTGAAATATCCGGTTGAGAAAGTTAAAGGTCGGGCTGACAAATACAATGAATATTCATAAAACCGCCACAAAGTGCTAGCATCTGCGCTTTGATTTTAAGCCGGTAGAGGTCGTTTCTCCATGAAAGCCATCGTGTTGCTGATTCAATGTGCCGATCAAAAAGGGTTGCTGGCTGGCATCACCGGTTTTTTTGCAGAACGTGGTTATAATATTCTGCACTGTCAGCAATATACCGATACTGAGCATGGCCGTTATTTTATGCGCCTCAAGGTAGAAGATGAGGGGCAAATGTCTCATCAAGCCTTACAGCAAGACTTCAATTCGCTAGCAGACAGCCTGCAACTGACCTGGTCAGTTCACTATACAGACTTGCCTTACCGTGTGGCTTTACTGGTCACCCGAGCGTCGCACTGTCCTTATGACTTATTGTTGCGGGAACTGGAAGGCGAGCTGAAATGCGAGATTCCCGTTATCATCGGTAACCATCCCGATTTAGAGAATATGGCGAGGCAGTTCAACAAGCCTTTTTATCATCTACCCATCACCACAGAAACCAAACTACAACAGGAAGCACAGATTAAATCCTTACTCACGGAGTATCAGATTGATCTGGTGGTGATGGCGCGCTACATGCAAATTCTGTCTGAGCAGTTTGTTAAAGAATTTGCCGGTAAGGTTATCAATATTCACCATGGATTTTTACCGGCTTTTCAGGGGGCCAAACCTTATCATCAGGCTTATGAACGTGGAGTCAAACTGATTGGCGCCACCGCACATTATGCGACCGCCGAACTTGATGAAGGCCCGATAATTGAACAGGATGTCGAACGGGTTCGCCACGATAACAGCCCACAAGATTTAGTCATGATTGGCAAGGATATCGAGCGGCTGGTTTTAGCACGTGCTGTGAAAGCGCATATTGAACACCGCATCATTGTCAGTGGCCGTCGCACTATCGTGTTTGCAGAAGGTGCCTGATAATCCATTCCTGCTGCCTGTAAACTGAGTCTGAAAGAAATTATGACAAACGCTTTCAATGCAAACCTTTCATCTCCGGTAATCATGATCACCGGTGCTACCGCTGGCTTTGGTGAAGCCTGTGCCAGGCTGTTTGCCAAAGCCGGATGGCGTTTGATTATTACTGGGCGCCGTATGCAACGTCTGCAGAACTTGCAGGCGGAACTGGGTGGCTCAGAACAGACCTGCATCAGCTGTTTTGATATCAGTGACCGGCAGGCAACAGAACAAGCCTTTGCTGAGCTGCCGGTGGAATTTCAACAGATAGATGTATTGGTCAATAATGCCGGTTTAGCATTGGGACTGGAACCCGCTTACGCAACTGATCCAGAAGATTGGGAACGTATGGTGGATACCAATATCAAAGGCTTGATGCGCTGCACCAGACTGGTTTTACCGGGCATGCAGTCACGAGACAGGGGATATATCATCAATATAGGTTCTGTGGCTGGAAACTGGCCTTATCCGGGCGGTAATGTGTATTGCGCCAGCAAGGCATTTGTCAGACAGTTTTCATTGGCCTTACGCGCAGATTTACTGGGCACACAGATTCGGGTAACTAATATCGAGCGGCTAAATGCGGAAACCGAGTTTTCCATGGTGCGCTTTAAAGCCGATGAGCAGCGTGCGGACAAGGTTTATGAAAACACTGTTGCGCTTACCGCTCAGGATATTGCGGATACCATCTGGTGGCTGGTCAATACTCCGGCACATATGAATGTCACCACAATGGAAATTATGCCTACCCAACAAGCTACCGGGCCATTAGCCATTTATCGTGGCTAGAGACTTATCCCAACAGAAAATTTTTAGGATTAGAAATAGGCTGTTGTGCTTTAAGGGTTTTTAAACCTTTTACACTGCGGCTGATATTCCAGACTATCCAAACTACCATTACGGCCAAACCGTATAAATTACCCATCCACAACAGTCCCCATGAAAGCCATCGTGTTGCTG
>JAMDEF010000132.1 GCA_023488305.1 Gammaproteobacteria bacterium
TCGTCAGTCTATTCAGGACTTTGGAATAAATTAAATAATCGCCAAACATGGTCTGGGGTACTTAAAAACAAGCACAAATCCGGACGTACCATGTATGTATTATCGACGATAGCTCCTATTTTCGAAGAACAAGAAAGCATTACGAACTATATAGGAATTCAACAAGATATCACAGATCGCTTGGCCGCAGAGCAAGACTTAATAGAAAGCGAAGCCCGCATGGCAGCTGTTATGGACACGGTTCCTGACGCAATTATTACCATCAATCTCGATGGAACTATCAATTCATTCAACAAGGCTGCGGAAAGCATATTCGGGTATAGTTCAGATGAGATGATTGGCCAATCCGTGGATATCATAGTTCCGGATGAATACAAAGAAGCGCACCGTAATGGTATTAAACGTTTTGCTGCATCGGGCAAAGGTAATATTATGGGCACCCGCGTAGAACTAGAAGCGTTAACAAAATCGGGTCGCCGTATCTGGATTGAAATGGCGCTGTCCTCCGTCAACGCCGGAAACAAACGATATGTAACGGGATTGTTACGGGACATATCCGAGAAAAAAGTAATAGAAGAAGCTACCAGGGTGTCTGCTGTAGCATTTGAAACACAAGAAGGCATCTTTGTAACAGATGCGTCTGGAAAAATATTAAAGGTAAACAACGCGTTCACAACTTTAACAGGATATACGTCTGCAGACGTAGTCGGAAAATATCCGTCGATTTTAAAATCTGGACAGCACGATAAGTATTTTTATGAGCAAATGTGGGCCCAACTTGAACAGCAAGGTTTCTGGTCCGGTGAAGTACAAAATCGACGCAAAAATGGTGAAATCTATCCACAATGGCTCTCCATTAACCGCGTTGAAAATACCCAACAAAACACGCATAACTATGTCGCCATCATGTCGGACATCAGCAAATACCGTGAGGCTGAAGAGCAAATTAATTTCCTGGCATACCATGATGTATTAACCAGTTTACCGAACCGTGCTTTACTTAAAGATCGTATAGGTCAGGCACTGATTTCCGCAGAGCGTCATCAGCAAAAACTGGCTCTACTGTATATGGATTTGGATCGGTTTAAATTCATCAACGACAGCCTTGGTCACGCGATAGGCGACAAATTACTGGTAAAAGTTGCCGAGAGATTAAGTGAACAGGTACGGGAAGAAGACACCATATGCCGAACCGGTGGTGATGAGTTCATTATTTTACTGCCCGATACTGATGCAGATGGCGCGGGCCATGTGGCAGAGAAATTAGTCGAAAATATTACTACTTTGTTTGAGATTGACGGTAATCAGTTATTTGTCACTTTATCGATAGGCATCAGCATTTATCCTGATAATGGCGAGGATGCGGAAAGTCTCAATAAACATGCAGATACAGCGATGTATCGAGCAAAACAGGCGGGGCGTAATCAATATCAGTTTTTTACCACTGAAATGCATTCGCAAATTGTTTATAAACTGGAATTAGAGCATGCCTTACGGTTTGCTCTGAATCGCGGTGAGCTGTCGTTGGTTTATCAACCGTTACTGGATATCAAACAGAATAAGATTACCGGCGCTGAAGCGTTATTACGCTGGAGACATCCTGAGCTAGGAATGATTTCGCCGCTGGACTTCATTCCAATTGCAGAAGAAACCGGCATGATTAATCCAATTGGTCAGTGGATTTTGCATACGGCAATAGCGCAATGTAAACAATGGACAGAGGCAGGCCATGATTTAGTCATTGCGATAAACCTCTCCGCCGTACAATTCAATAATCCGTTATTGGTCAGCATGATTAATTCTATTCTCGATGAATATCAATTAGCAGCGAATAATCTGGAGCTGGAAATTACTGAGTCCGTCGCGATGATTAATATTGATTTGACCATCAAACAACTCAAAGCACTAGCTGAAGCCGGCATCCGACTTTCACTGGATGATTTTGGTACGGGTTATTCCTCATTGAATTACCTGAAAAAATTTCCCATTAACAAACTCAAAATTGATCAAAGTTTTGTGTTTGACATGCTTATTGATGAAGACGATGAAGCCATTGTTGATGCGGTGATAACCTTGGCTCGTTCCTTAGGGCTAAAAACCCTGGCAGAAGGTGTAGAAACACCTGAGCATTTACAAGCATTAAAAAACAAAGGATGTGATTTTATGCAGGGCTTTTTGTTCAGCCGACCCGTTCCGGCTGAACAATTTATTAGCTTGTTAAATCACCCACCACTAAGTAATTTAGGCGTAGACTGACATTTAAATTGGTAATGGAGCCGAACATGCAACAACAAAAAATTGACCAGATCGAAGTCTTATTACAATTTAATCCCAGCAATACGCTGCAAGGTATAAAAATTCACCATTCAACAGCGCGTGAAGGTCTGGTTGAAGCTGCACAGCAATTATTTAATAACGGTTTAATTACCCAGGCTGATGGTGGTTATCTGACCGATCTGGGCCATGAAACGGCTGAACATCTGCATACCGCTATACAGCTGATGTCACCACCGAATTAGACGCGCTGGTAAACCTCAAAACTATAGGCATAGTCGTTTTTTTCATCTGCCGGGTGCGATTCCTGGCTGATTAATTGCCACTGCGTTTGATCCCATTCCGGGAACCAGGTATCACCTTCCAATTCAGCATGAACTCGTGTGAGATAAAGTTTATCGACGGTATCGAACATCTGCTCAAACAATGACGATCCACCGATCACCATTATTTCATCCGCATCTGCGGCAAGTTTTAATGCGGCTTCAATCGAATTGACTACATCACATCCTTCAGCCTGATAATCAGTTAACGAACTCACCACAATATTTTGCCGACCGGGTAAAGCTCTACCGATTGATTCGTGGGTTTTACGACCCATTAAAATAGGTTTTCCCATGGTAATACGGCGAAAATATTGCAGATCAGCTGACAGTCGCCATGGCAGATCATTGTCGCGTCCAATTAATCCCTGTTCATCCATTGCTACCACAAACGCCGTTTTCATCACTCACCTCATTGATTTAGTTGCATAGCATAGCATCGCTGAAATTTTATCCGGTATCATCAATTCAATGCTTCAGGAATCTGGTAGGTGTTATATGTTGAATATGCTGGGATCGCTAATCGGTGGCTTGGGTTTGTTTATGTTAGGCATGTGGTTGATGACTGACGGACTCAAACAAATTGCCGGGGACAAGCTCAATCAGATCCTGCAAAGTTGGACCAACAGCCGTCTACGCGGCCTCAGTGCCGGTTTTCTGCTCACCGCACTTATTCAACATTCCGGTGCTGTCACTCTGGCAACTATTGGTTTTGCCAATGCCGGCATTATCAGCCTACGAAGAGCGATGTGGATTGTGTTTGGCAGTAATGTCGGCACCACGGTCACGGGCTGGTTAGTGGTTTTGGTAGGTTTCAACCTGAATATTGAAAAATTTGCCTTACCGTTAATTGGTATCGGGATGGCGATGCGTTTATTAGGCAGTAATCGTGGTTATGCCAATATCGGCCTGGCATTAACCGGTTTTGGCCTGCTTTTTTTAGGAATAGCCGCATTGAAAGCCACTTTTAGTGGTGCCGACAGCTTATTTGATTTGCACTTTTCCAGCGGCTTATTGGCCGTTGATATTGTCTTGTTTGCTTTAGCCGGTTTAGTCCTGACAACGTTACTGCAATCTTCCAGTCTTACTTTGACTCTGGCATTAACCTCACTCGCTGGCGGAATAATTGGTTTATTGCCAGCTGCTGCCATTGTCATTGGTAGTAACCTCGGCTCCACTACAACCTCAATATTTTCAGTTATTGGTAGTCAGCCGGTGGCAAAACGTATTGTTGCCAGTCATGTGATTTTTAATCTGTTAACCGCTATCGTCAGCCTTGTTCTGCTGATGCCGTTAATCTGGCTTATCCACTGGTTTCAACAATTAATTGTTAATGATGTGCAATTTACAACAACGCTGGTTTTATTCCATACCGTATTTAATCTATTGGGTGTTGCCCTTATCTGGAAGCTGGCCGAGCCATTAGAAAAATGGTTGAAAACCAAATTCTCAGCCGTTGATGAATCGATTGCTGAAGCGAAATATCTTGATAAAACCACCTTAAAAATCCCCAATTTAGCGATTACCTCCATCCGTCTCGAATTAATCAGGCTGAATCAACATGTGTTAAAAATGGCAACTCACTGCATTCATAAAAATCGTTCGGTGAGTTGGTTAAAACAGCAACATAAATTCACTGAGCAAAATGTTTTTAAAATTGGTGAGTTCAGTCGTCAACTTTACCAGCAACATATTAACGAGCAGATAGCTGAAAAAACTACTGATTTGATAAGGGTATCGCAATATTGTGATGCTATTTCTTCCCTAACAGTGGGTATTGCTGAAAATCGTGCATTATCCAGTCAGCCGATTGAAGCTGAATTACAACAACAGCTAGCTCATTTTAATGTGGATTGTTTAATGCTGCTTGATACCGCCGCATTAGATAAACCCAACCCAGAATTACCCTCTCAGCTGAATACACTGGAAAAAACTTACCTGTCTTTAAAGTCGTTATTGTTACGCCGTGGTGCTGAAGGGAGGCTATCAATAGCTCGTATGGATAAAGAATTAGAAGCTATATCTCAACTCAGACGACTCTGTCAGCAAGCTGTAAAAGCCACTATTTTTTTTGAAACCAGCCAACCTGATCCCCCCATTGATAACCTGGTAAAACACGCTTGATAACTACGGTATGCTTTGCTTATAAAACCGATCATAAGCTGTGGATAAAAGTAGCTGTGGATAAGTCGTATAGTTATCCACAAGAGATCGATCCCGCAATGGTAAAGTTATGCACAATTAAATAGTTTATTAAATAACTGAATAAAAACACTTTTTAGGATTAATACAGCTATACACAGGACTAAAGCATTAACATCATTAAAAAGATCTCTTTTATTTATTTAGTATTGATTAATGAGCTGCATCGTCGAAATCGCCTTATCCTGTCCCTTACGCCAGACGTTTGATTATCTGAGTGATGATCCTGCCGAGAACTGGCAAATCGGTATGCGTGCTTCCGTATCCTTTGGCAGCCGACAACTGATCGGAATTGTCATTAACATAAAACCGCTCACCAATATTTCAGTCAGCAAACTTAAAAAGATCGACCAGCAAATTGATCAGCATGCTTTTTTACCAACTGAAATCATGCAGCTGGTGCAATGGGTCAGTCGTTATTACCATCATCCCATTGGCGAATGTTTTCAAACGGCTTTACCAAAACGTTTACGGCTAGGTGGTGCCGATGAAATGCAAACAGAAACTTACTGGTCTTTACTACAACAACCAATCAGTAAACCTGGCAAAAAACAGCAACAGATCCTAGATTTACTGGAAGACTATCCTGAAGGTCTAAGTGAAAAAGCACTTCGAGTTCAATTAGGCAATGTAAAAAGTAGCTTGTCGGCTCTGGAGCAACAGAATGTAATTACTGCCAGACAACATGTTGCCTTACCGGTACCTTGTTTAGAGTTACAGCAACAAGTTTCACTTAATAATCAACAAAAACATTCCGTTGAAACTATTCTCGGTAGCAAAGGACAGTTTTCAACCTTATTGTTACAAGGTATTACAGGTAGTGGCAAAACAGAGGTGTATATTGAAGCTTGTCGTGAGTTTGTGGAAAACCAGCAGCAAGTTTTAGTGTTGATTCCGGAAATAGGTTTAACCACACAGTTTGTTGAACGGTTCAAGCATTCGTTGAATGCC
>JAMDEF010000016.1 GCA_023488305.1 Gammaproteobacteria bacterium
ATAGCCTTTGCAGAATTCATAATTAAACATCGGATTGGCGACGGGGTATATTAATCTGGCTAGTAGTTCGGTGTTGTAGGTAACAATGTCACAATCATGCAAAGCAATTGACTCGGCTTTGCCTGAGGCCAAAATGTAGCCCATGCAATACCAGACATTTCGGCCTTTTCCTGCCTGATGCGGAGCAAGATTTAAAGCCTGTAATTCGGCATCAATCGCACTTAACCGTGGGCCGTCATGCCACATAATTCGATGATGTTGTGGTAAATCACTGAAGAACCCTACAGCATGTCTGAATTCGTCCGCATTGGCTCTATCCAAGCCAATAACGATTTCTGATAGATACGGAACGGTTTGCAATTGTTGAACAATCACAGGCAGAGCTTCGCCTTGCAGTTCAGAAAACAAAGAGGGTAGCAATAAACCCATCGGCCGTTGCTGGCTGAACTGCACCAGATCTTGCTCCAAATCTGCCAGATGTCGATGCGTCAGATTATGTAGTGTCGTGATGATACCGTTTTGATGAAAGTCTGCCATGGGAGCCCTTTGTTATTAATGCACTAATGCTGTGCCTAGGTGGAGCTGCTGTAAGACTTGTTGGACACCTTCCGCCCAGCCTCGAGGTCCACAATGTGCTGCCTGCATTACATCGTGATGTCGTTTTAATAACGGTAGTGCGTTCACTGGAGATGGAATCAACAAAGCCATATCTGCTGTTTCCAGCATGGCCACATCGTTTTGACTATCTCCAATTGCCAGACTGGTAAAGCGTTTGTCTGGACAGAAATGTTCATAAACCTGCTTAAGCCATTGGATAGCTTTGCCCTTATCGCACTGACCTGAAACATGCATGAAGCGTCCACCTATTAAAACTTGCGCACCACGTTTTCGGACTTCTTCTATAAATTGTTTTTGCTTGCGAGGATTTCCGTGCCAAGCCAATGCTTCACCATATTGTCTTCTTGCTGCACGCGCTGCAGCATGCACATCCAAACCGGTCATGGCGATAATGCCGTCAATACCCGCTTGAGCAAATGTGGTGAAATCATCATTAAATAATGGTTCCACTGATTTGATAACGGATTGCCAGTAGGAGCGTGGTTGAACAAATTCCTTTATCCAATACTTACCACAGGTTTTAGTATCAGTTGGTTGGTTAGGAAAATAATTCACTGGAATAAACACTGCCGCCCCATTCTCACAAATAAAGGGATGTGGGTTTTCCAGTGATTCACTTATTTGTTCAATTTCAGACTGGGTTTTACTGCTGACGGGGATAAGTGGTATTTGCAGTTGTTTAAGTTTTTCCAGGACTGGGTCGGCTTCATCGTGACGATAGTTATGATGATCCAGCAGACTGCCATCCAGATCAGTAAATACTAATAATGAGGCTTTGGGGCATGATGCTCCAGGGGGGGATTGTTTCGGACGTTTCAAGGCCACGATATCTCTTTCCATATTAAGTTCAAAAACATAATCCATTTGTTCAGGCAGTGTATCCAGACAATGTTGAGTGACACGTTGATAATATTGAATAAACCGTGCGATATCGTCGGCATCCATGATCTTGTTCTTGTTTGTACCAACGACTTGTTGCAGTTTTTCTTCCTGCTCCAGCCGCCAGTCGTAGATACAGTCAAAATTAGGGGCTTTGAGCATGATCCAGCTATCCACTCTCTGGAACAGGGCTGGATATTCCTGCTCGAGCTTTTGATTCACAAAGCGTCGCCAATAAGCATCTGGATCTTCACTTTGTTCCAGTGAATTGATGGGCTTGGATAAGATCTCTTCAGGTTGCGGACAAGCCCCCATGCACCAGCCTTCCAATACAATAAATTTTGGTGCATTTTCTAACACTGGCCATTGTTCAATAGGAAAACGATCATCGTGGGCTTTATCAAACCGCGGTATCGCAACGTTTTTCCTTTGTGAGAGTAATTTATCCAAGGTCGATAATGCCAGTTCGACATCATGGGTTCCTGGTACACCGCGAGTGGCCAATAAAGGGTGAACAGTATTGGCTAGGTCTACTCGTTGTAGATGAGTGAGATAGAAATCATCCAAGGATAAAGCAATCGCAGATTGATGGTGTTGGGTAGTCAATAAATGAACTAAACATTCAGCTAAAGTGCTTTTTCCTGAGCCCTGCGCACCATGGATACCGATGATTATGGGGCGTTTTGCTCTCTTTTGGTGCAAAACTAATTCTTTAGCTACATCGGCAAACCAATCATCAATCTGTTTTGCATATTTACCTGAGAGCTGATGCTTGCTGAGAAAAGTCTGGATGTTTGTAGAGGGATTGACCATCACCATTGCCTGTTCCAATCATTATTGAAATAGCCTGACGCAAGTTTCATACCGGTAAGCGAAAACGCGATGCTGCTTTGTGCTAGCACACTACGGACTCGGTGATAAATTAATAGGATTGGCTGAGAAAATATTCCCTGGGATTTGGTTGGAAAATTAAATCGTAAAATTTCAAGAATGGGATTGGATAGGAAAAAAGAGCTTTTTTTACATTTACGCTGTTCTGACAGGAAAAATTTACATGGCAAAGGCCTTTGTTGACAAGGCCTTATAATTCAATCACCAAAAATAGGCTAAAAAAAAAGGGTAAACCCGAAGGTTTACCCAAAGCTCAGCACGCAGCGAGAGAGAACGAACATGCACTGAAGAAAACTACGATTATGTTATTGCATGAACGATGCCAAAAAAATAAATCATTTTAAAACAATGCGTTAATATTATTGGTGGGAGCTAGGAAAGATTATTCGCACCACAAAACAGCAGCTTTGCACCTCAGCAGCGCATTAATTTGGTTGTTAAAAGAATTTTTCGAGCTTTTATGTTGGTCGAAAATACAACTTTTAACGAGCCATCGGCAAAACAATGAATATTTATATTGGTACGGTACTGGTAATGTTTTCAGCGAGTTTATCGGCAGCAGATATGCAGAGCCCACAAAGCTTAATCACGGATTGTTATCAGGAATGGCAGAGTAGAGGATGGACATTAGGTGAAGATCAGCGTCTTGCTGATGATGTTGATAACTTTCGTGAGGGCATCATCAGGATTTGCGAGGTAAGGGCAGAATTATTTTTGCAGGGTGAAAATATTTCACCGTATATTCAGGGCCGTCTTCGTGATCTGGCCCCTTATATTTTTACGGCTAATAAAGCAGATATCAAACAACGGATTCTGATGGTGAAAGGCCAGACGGCTTATCCCGGAGGTTCAGGCTTTTTATCAGAATAATTAGTGCGCTTCTTAGGGTATGATTAAAAAGAAAGCCGGGTGCTTAGATACAAAAACACTATTAACGTGGAAAAATCTCAGATCCCAGGACGGATACTAAAGCAAGTTTGACTTGGCGGCGGCTATATAACTTTACTAATTAAAAACCGTAGACAATGAATCGATATCCATTATTTAAACTCAGCAAAGTGGCTTGTGCACTATTCTTTCTGTTAGTAACGCTTAGCGCGTGTTCAGAGAAAACTGATACTGAATCTTCAGCCATGTTTAGAGCTGATTTACACCGTAGTGGTGATTTTCTTACTCAAGGCCCGCAGCAAAAACCAGAAACTCTCTGGCGTTATCATGCGGATGTTGGCGCTTCATCATCCCCGGTAAGCAGTGGTAACTTAGTTTTTTCAGGCAGGTTTGATGGCTTGATGTTGGCATTAGATAAGAGGTCGGGCCAAGAACAATGGCAGTTTGCTACTGGAGCCGGAATCTTTTCAACGCCAGCAGTTGCGGAAGAGCAGCTGGTATTTGGTAGTGATGATAAAAATATTTATGCCTTGAATAAGTTTAGCGGCAGTTTGTTGTGGTCATTTGAAACCCAAGACAGAGTTTTTGCTTCACCTTTGATTGCTAAAGGTAGGGTATTTATAGGCAGTCTTGACCACAACTTTTACGCAATAGACCGACATACGGGGGAACTCAAGTGGCATATTGAAACGCAAGGACAGGTAGATTCCTCAGCTGCTATACATGATGATCAATTATATTTCGGTAGTGATGATGGGTCTTTGTATGCAGTATCCATTAACGGCGAACTGTTATGGACCTTGGATACTGGAGCAGCCATTGATGCATCACCAGTCATTTCTCCAGCAGAAAATATGCTCTATATCGGTAATGATGCTGGAGTGTTGTTTGCAGTTGATCTGGAATCTGGTAAGCCGATATGGACGTTTGAGTCTGGCTCCAGACTGTTTGCTTCGCCGGCTTTAAAAGAGCAGCAGGTTATTTTTGCAGCTACAGATGGACGGGTGTTTTCGTTAAACAAGGAAAGTGGTGAACCTTTTGCTGTATTTGACGCCCAGGCTGTTTTGTTTTCATCCCCAGCAGTTGCTGGAGAACATGTTTATATCGGGTCAATGGATGGATATTTATACGCGATTGATATAAACAATGGTGAGCAAATATGGCGATTTGATTCCGGTTGGGCCATATTTGCATCACCATTTGTCGATAATGGCACGCTGTATATCAGCAGCGATGATGGCGATTTATTCGCGTTACGTTAATTTATGCAGATGTTCGTGTTCGTAATAGTAGTTGGTGGCTTCCACGAAGCCTTCAACACTACCGCAGTCGAAACGACGGCCTTTGAACTTAACCGCTAAGACTAATCGCTCTTGGGCCATTAAACGTAAAGCATCGGTAATTTGAATTTCACCATTGGTGCCTGGTTTGGTTTTACGCAGGTATTCAAATATTTCTGGTGTCAAAATATAGCGGCCAATAATTGCCAGATTGCTGGGCGCTTCTTCTGGCTTTGGTTTTTCTACCATGTCTTTGATTTGGTAAATACCCGGGGCGATTTCATCACCAGAAATAACACCGTAGCTATGGGTTTCATCAGAAGGTACTTCTTCAATAGCCACAATGCTGCATTGATAACGTTCATATAATGCAACAAGTTGACTAAGAGCACGATCGCCACCTTCATCAGGTTTGGCACATAAATCATCTGCCAAGATGACAGCAAAAGGTTCATCGCCAATCATGGGTTCGCCTGTCAGGATGGCATGGCCAAGCCCCAACATATCGCGTTGGCGCATAAATACAAATTCACAGTTATCCATTAGATAGCGGATGTCATCCAGAAATTTTTCTTTTGGAGTGCCTTTGATTTGATGCTCAAGCTCGAAACTGGTATCAAAGTGATCTGCAATCGCTCGTTTACCACGACCCGTGATAAAGCCTACTTGGGTTATACCTGCCTCCATGGCTTCTTCAACACCATATTGAATCAATGGTTTACTCACTATTGGCAACATTTCTTTTGGCATGGCTTTTGTAGCCGGCAAAAAACGTGTGCCATATCCTGCAGCTGGAAATAAACATTTTCTTATTAGACTTTTTACAGCCATTGACGAGATCCTTATCAAACTGTTGTGGAAAAAAGAGATGACGTTAAGCTAAAGTAATTGTCTGTGAAGTTCAAGAACTGACTAAACAAACAATTTAGATTAACTCATCATTGGACTGATATATTGTAATCATTCAACATTACTATTTAATTTCGTTTTATAGAAACCCCCAATATTAAATACTCTGGTTAATGAAGACATTGAAATTTGCCCAAGCGAATTTCAATCATCCAATGCGAGACAAGGAATGTAAAAAATGAAACCCATAGCTACGGTGTTATTTCTGGTGATGAAATCGCCCCGGGTATTTACCAAATCAAAGACATGGTAGAAAAACCAAAGCC
>JAMDEF010000006.1 GCA_023488305.1 Gammaproteobacteria bacterium
CAGGTCCATCGGATTGAAAGTCCGGTGCTCTACCAACTGAGCTAACGGCCCAAACCAAGCGGGACATAATACTATAGTTGAGAAAAATGACAACCCTAGTTGCTAATATTTTTCTATTTTATAGCCGATCAATCGCGTAGGAAGTCTTAGAGGAAATTTGTAGACGCTGATTCTTACCAAGAAACAATCACTTATTGATAGCGTGTTGGGTCTGCCAGTCCAGCATCAAGAAAACCTTGCCGCCTTAACCTGCAAGAATCACATTGTCCACAAGCGCGACCTTGCGCATCTGCTTGATAACAGGACACGGTTTCGCTGTAATCAATACCAAGCTCTGTTCCGCATTTGATGATTTGTGATTTTGTGAACGTCATTAACGGTGCTCTTATATATATAGCGCTACCTTCTACTGCAGATTTAGTGGCCAGATTGGCCAATCTTTCGAATGCATCTATAAATTCAGGGCGACAATCGGGGTATCCTGAGTAATCGACAGCATTTACACCGACAAAAATAGCCTCGGCATTAAGCACTTCTGCCCATCCAAGAGCAATTGACAGGAAAATGGTATTTCTGGCTGGAACATAGGTAACAGGTATTCCCTGCTGCTCCATCTCAGGTACTGCTATGTCATCGGTCAATGCTGATCCGCCAATAGCACGAAGATCAATCTGTATTACTTTGTGGCTGCTGACGTGGGCTTTTTTAGCGAGATTTTCCGCCGCTACAAGTTCAGTTTTATGACGCTGACCATAATCAAAACTGATGCTATGGCATTCGTATCCTTCAGCTTTTGCAACCGCTAACGCGGTTACGGAATCTAATCCGCCAGAAAGTAATACGACAGCACGTTTAGTCATCGGCCTTGAGCATCGTTCCATAAATATTTATGCAATTGAATTTGCATTCTCACTGGTAGATTATCAGCAATAATCCATTCCGCTAAATCGGTTGGTGTTAAATCACCATGTACAGGGGAAAATAAGATTTCACAGCGGCTTACCAGATTAAATACTGCCAGTTGCTCTCGCGCCCAATCGTAATCATCACGATTGCAGATAACGAATTTAATCTGATCCTGGTGGCTTAACAGATCGATATTACTGTAACGATTTTTGGAGACTTCACCTGAAGCAGGTGTTTTTAAATCCATAACCCGAACCACGCGCGTATCAATGTCGCTTATATCCATCGCCCCACTGGTTTCCAATGAGACTTCAACATCTAGATCGC
This sequence comes from Gammaproteobacteria bacterium, assembly GCA_023488305.1. Classification (GTDB taxonomy): domain Bacteria; phylum Pseudomonadota; class Gammaproteobacteria; order Nitrosococcales; family Methylophagaceae; genus Methylophaga. The sequence continues at coordinate 1,234 of JAMDEF010000006.1, forward strand.
ATAATGCAGTCAACAATTCCCGACAGCTATTTTGTGCCAGTGGCTCTCCACCAGTGACGGTGACATAACGAGGGTTATAGCTTTTTACTTCAGCAACAATGTCGCTGATTTCCATTTTTTGACCGCCATGAAAAGCATAAGCGGTATCACAATAGCCACAACGTAATGGGCAACCAGTCAATCTTACAAAGACCGTTGGCAATCCTACCTTACGTGTTTCACCTTGCAATGAATAGAAAATCTCGGTGATACGACATTGGGCCATCAGTGCGTTCTACAAAAAATGTTTATGGTGTTTGCTGGATGCGATCCAGACGCACTCTCGCCAAGCGAGCAGCAGATGTATCAGGATATTGTTGAATCACCTGATTCAATGTTGCTTGGGCTTTTGTGGTATCACCTGTTTCAAATTCGCTGAAACCGCGTTTCAATAACGCATCAGAAACTTTATTACTGTCTGGATAGCTTGAAATTACTTTATCAAAAGCCACTATCGCCTTATCAAATTCACGCACTACGTAATGTGCTTCGCCCTGCCAATAATAAACGTTCGGCAAATAACTGCTGTTTGGATAGTTTTGAGGAAAAGCACCTAACGCTGTTAAAGCTTCTTGATAACGTCCACCGCGTAGATCTTGCAAGGCAGCTTGATAGGCCGCTTCACCACTTTCTACTGCTACGGGAGCAAGCGTATCGATTGCACCATCCATCTGATCAGCAGCTGGTGGTTGCAATTCACTATCTACTAATTCTGAATCAATGGAATCATTAACCATAGAAGCTGAATCACTTCGAACTGGAGGCTGTGTTGCTGCAGGTTGTTGCTGTAACTCTGTTATCCGTTGATCCAGATCCAGATATTGTTCCCGCTGGCGTTGCTGCATTTGATCGATTTTATGACTGAGTTCTTCGTTTGTGCCATTTAAACGTTGAATCTCACGTTGTAGCTGATCCACCTGTGTAAGCAAAGAAGTCAACCCTTGTCCTTGAATAATACGTTCAAGTCGATCCATACGAGCTTGCATCGATTCTTGCTCAGCCCAAGAAACAGAGGGCGCTAAGATTGACTGGTTGCCCATTACGTTGTGGCTATTGTGATACCTTTTAAAAGGCATATCAACGACCAATATAAATTATTTCAACTCGGCGATTTTGTGACCATGCAGATTCATCACTACCATCTACTGCAGGACGTTCTTCACCAAAACTGGCAACTCTGAATTGTTGAGCGCTGGCACCTTGTAACATCAGTAACTGACGAATTGACAAAGCACGACGTTCCCCTAATGCAAGGTTATATTCGCGCGAACCACGTTCGTCGGTATGACCTTCCAAACGCACTGTCAAATTAGGATTTTTGCCTAAATATGCTGCGTGTGCTTCAACAATTGCTTGATCTTGTTGTCTTACACTGGCGCTGTCGTAATCAAAGTAAATGACACGATTAGATAACGGGTTAGAAGGATCAAATTGATTTCCGCCATAACCATTTTCACCAACAATTACACTGGCTTCCGCGCCTAAGTCACTACCATCCGCACTTCGACCTGAAACACCTGAAGTTGATGCGCCATTACGCTCTTCTACCAATACATCGTCGGTACCATCTTTAGTTGCATTACCGCTACATGCACTGAGAAAAAACAAGGCAAGTAACAACGCCGAGAATTTATAACGATTCATAAAAAACACTCCTGACAAAATTTATTTTTTCAGCGGAGACCATGCTGGTTCACGCACGACAATTCCGGATTCGCTCAAACGTTGATGGATCCGGCCATCAACAGAGACAGCAGCTAATACACCACTACCTTTTTGCTCAGTAGCATACAGGATCATTTGACCATTCGGCGCAAAACTCGGTGATTCGGCTCGTCTCGAATCCGTCAGTATTTGCATCGCTCCAGTTTTAAGATCTTGTACTGCAATATAGAAATTACCATTGGCGCCATGCACCATGGCCAATTTACGTCCATCTGGTGAAATATCAGGGGACGCATTGTAATTACCTTCGAAACTCACCCGCTCAGCTCGGCCACCATTTGCTGAAACTCTATAAATTTGTGGTCGGCCGCCACGATCAGATGTAAAGTAAATTTCGTTTCCATTTGGCGACCAGACAGCCTCAGTATCAATGGCTTGGGCATTATTTGTTACCCTGATCAAATTCCCGTTGGCCAACTCAAGAACATATATTTCCGGGTTGCCATTTCTGGACAGAGTCAATGCCAGTTTTCTTCCATCAGGTGACCATGATGGGGCACTGTTTATACCTTCGAATGCAGCAACCGATTTACGTTGACCACTTTGCAACTGTTGAACAAAAACTTCACTTTTGCCATTTTCAAAAGACACATAGGCAAGCTGGTCACCATCTGGTGCCCAAGCTGGTGACATAATGGGTTGCGTAGATTGTAATACAGTGCGTGGATTTGCTCCATCAGCATCTGATATTTGTAATGCAAAACGTTTTTTGCCATCACCAGCAGTCACTTGGGTGACAAAAGCCAATCGGGTTGAAAAGATGCCTTTCTCGCCTGTCAGCGTTTCATAAATGACATCAGCTATCTGGTGGCCTAACGCTCGTAAGCCAGATGCTGGCACTTGATATCGTTTGCCGGCTAATTGCTGACCTCGATAAACGTCAAACAATTGGAACTGAACCTGATAGTTTTCACCATCTTGACTGCTGATTTTACCGATAACAAGACCTTCCGATCTCAATAAGCGCCAATCGGCAAAATTAACTTGCGACTGTTCCGTTGGACGAGAAACCAAATCCTGATCTTCAAGTGGGGCAAACCGGCCGCTACTCTCCAAATCATTACGGATAATTTTGGTAATATCTTCTGGCGCCCTTAGTCCTTCACTACCAAACGGGACGATTGCAATGGGTAACGCTCCATCTGACCCACCCGTAATCTCGATAGTGAGTAAGGCATGTGCTTGCAAGGGTAACAAAGCAAGCAAAATGCCTAGCTTTAACAACCATTTCTTGATCATCACGTTCGCCTCTTATTCTGGTCTGAATACAACATTAAAACTTCTAAATTCCGCTGCTGCTTTCGCATCACTTGGCAGTGGCAAGGGAGAGGATTTATACACTGCACTTTCTGCTGATCGGTCAAAAATCGCATTGCCACTACTTCTAACAATGGTTACTTCACCAACATCACCACCCGGTAATGTTCTAATCCGTAACGTCACTTCCAAACCTCGGTCAGCATTAGGCGGTTTAATCCAAAAACGTTTTACCCGTTGTTGAATAATCTGTGAATATTCGTCAACCACACCTCTTACCCGGCGGCCCTCACGTTCAGATTGTTCTGCTTCCAATTGACGTTGTAGGTCAGACTCAGCCTGACGTCGCGCATCTTCTTCTGCTTTACGCTTGGCATCTTCAGCGGCTTTGCGTTTAGCTTCTTCCTCAGCTTTACGTTTAGCTTCTTCCTCAGCTTTACGTTTAGCTTCTTCATCAGCCTTACGTTTAGCTTCTTCTTCGGCTTTACGCTTAGCTTCCTCTTCGGCTTTACGTTTTGCTTCTTCTTCGGCCTTGCGTTTGGCTTCTTCCTCAGCTTTCCGTCTGGTTTCAGCCTCTTCTCTCGCTTTTTCTGCCGCTACACGTTCAGCTTCAGCTTTTTGTTTCGCTTCTTCGGCAGCTTTACGTTCAGCATCGGCTTTTTGCTTAGCCTCTTCCGCTTTCTGACGTTCAAGTTCAGCTTGTTTGCGAGCCTCTTCCTGTTCAATACGCTGTTGTTCTAATTCTTTCAGACGTTGCTGTTCAAGCTCTGCTTCCTGTTTACGCTTTTCAGCATCAAGCTTTGCCCGTTCCTGCATATCCAACAACTCTTGTTCTTGGCGTGCCAATTCTTGTTGCGATTTTTCAAGTTGTTCATCCAGCTTTTGCTGACGTTCTTCTTCAGCGATACGTTTACTATCTTCAGCCTCTTGCAAGCGTGCCATTTCTTCAAGCACTAAATCTTCATCCATTACCGTAGCTTGAACAATTTCTACTTCCGGCTGGCCAAACTGACGAATTTCCGTTGGCATATCAAAACTGAAAATAAGCAATATAATCAGCAATGCGTGCAATATTGTTGATGCGCCACCGGCAAATAAATTTTGCAAAAGAGATTGCTTCATCGTAATTACTGGGTTTCCGTTTCCGGACGCTGGGTTATTAAACCTACATTAGGAACGCCAGCTTTTTGTAATAAGGCCATAGCGTTTACCACTTGTCCATAACTAGCCGAACTATCTCCTTTGACCATAACAGGTGTTTGTGGGTTGCGACGAATTACGGCTGAAACTCTTGCCATTAGTTCTTGAGCACCAATACTTTGATCCTGATTTTCCCCAACCGAAACATAAAAAGCCCCTGCTGAATCTAC
>JAMDEF010000040.1 GCA_023488305.1 Gammaproteobacteria bacterium
TAAATTTCATAATATAAAAAGGGTTTTCTATAAAATTGTTGTAATAAAATACATCAACAATCATATTTACTAATAATCAGTATTAAGTTTTATTAGACGCTATTAAAACTCATATTGATTACACGTGTATTATAATATCTACTACTTATATTTCAAGCATTTTATTCATTTTTTTTAACAAAAATAATGAATTAATACTTTTTGCATTTAATTCAAGCTCATTAAAACAATCGTTTACCGTTTTTATTTTTTCCTAGTGTTTTCTCATATATAACAATTTCGAATAACTCGCATACTAGCGATTGAAGCACTTACTATTTGTTTACCATTATGTTGACTAATTATTTTATTCGTGTATTTTTAACAAGGTAAATTATACGTATCTTATTGTTTTATATGGTGTCCCCGATGCGATTCGAACGCATGACCTTCCCCTTAGGAGGGGGACGCTCTATCCATCTGAGCTACAGGGACATCGGCGGCAATTATAGCAGTCAGGTTCATGGCTATGAACTATGACGTCTGCTCGGGATGAATCATAGGTTAACGACGTATTGGCTTTCAGGCTTAAATTGAGTTTTAATCAAGGAAAATACTGATATCTGCCGAGCAATATCCGCTACGGAATATGCGGTGAGCTGCCTATTATATGAATCGTACTAAGCAGTATTTTTTCTCACTCAGGAGTTACGATTATGTGGACTAAACCAGAATACTCAGATATGCGTTTCGGCTTTGAAGTTACTATGTACATCTGTAACCGTTAAATGAAACCGCTTTAACAAAGAGGCCCCTGCAAAGGGGCTTTTTTGTGCCTCAAGTTTGCTGAGGTTTTGATATTGCAGAAAGCCTATACTGCATCTTTAGGATACTTATTAACTACCGATTCTGAATTTATTAAGCACCGGAGAACCGCTATGTCATCCCTTCCACAATGTCGTATTGAACAAGTTGGTCCAACGCTTTTTATCATTTACTCAGAGATGGATGGAGTGCAACAAGCGGTTGATAAAAAGTTTGAGAGTCACCAACAGGCGCTTGACTATATTTTGGCTCAAGGCTGGCAGGTGCAACGTGAAAGACCAACAGACTCCATGATCATTGCTTCAAGATTTTTAAAACCTTAATAAAGCAAAAAAATCACTGCTTTGCGATTGCTGCCGTTCTTAACATACCAATCATCGCTGACGAAGCGCCAATGTGGTCCGCAATAAAAATCTGCACATTCGGGAATTTAGGTCTTACCACATCAATATCATGTGGAATATCTTCGGTGACATGACGGCCGGAATTTAGAAAGTACGGTAATACCGTAATATGTGTCGCACCATCATTCACACAATTTTCAATACCATCGGCAATTAAAGTGTCTGCAAGTTCCAAAAATGCAGCTTGCACAATGTCGTAGTGTTCTGCACATTCAGATTTAAGTTGTTCGGCAAGTTCGATGACTTCATCATTTGATCGTTGTCGGCGACTGCCATGGGCAATGAGTAATAAGGCTTTCATTTGAAATATCATCCTATTGAACACGTGAATAACACGTGAACAAGCTAATAAAGTCATCTGGGGTTTCGCGTAATAATATATTCACTTATAAGAATTGGTTTGGTTAGTCCAAATAAAATGCCTTAGAGCCTTCTATACATAGATACAGACAAGTGAAATAGGATGGACAGCCTTGGATAGTGCCAGCATAATGCGGTGATAAAAACATTCGTATTTAAACAAAGAAACTGACACAGATTCAAGGGAAAGACTTCTGTTAATTAAACTGCCAACGCAGGGATGTAACGGAAGGGCAAGTGAATGGGGATTATGTCTTGGCAAACCAGTATGGTCGTCCTGACAATTTAAAACCTTATGAATCTGCAAGGAGATTGAGCATTCTTAAGAAGACCAAAGAGGTGTTGATCGTCGACGATCAATCAACCGGCCGAACTATTTTGGAGAAAATAGTCCTGCAAATTGGCGAAAATATTCATGTTACGGCGTTAAGTAATTCTGCCGATGCCCTTGAGTGGCTGAGTCAGCATGAGGCTGATTTGATTATAACGGATTACCGTATGCCAGAAATTGATGGCATCGAGTTTATCCGGCGCGTACGTCAAAATCCCGATCTACAAAGTGTTCCTATCATGATGATCACCGTGGTCAGTGAGAAAGCCGTGCGTTACGAAGCACTGGATGCTGGCGCCACTGCATTTCTGATACGTCCCATAGATCAAATAGAATGTCGCACCAGCTGTCGTAACCTGCTGCAAATGCATGAACAGCATCTCATCATTGAAGATCGCGCTAAATGGCTGGCCCGCCAGGTGGAAATCGCTACCGAACAAATCACCTTAAGAGAAAAAGAAACCATTATTCGTCTGGCCAAAGCTGGTGAATATCGTGATGAAGGCACCGGGAATCATGTTATCCGTATGGCGAAATATTCTCGCTTTATTGCTGAGGCATTGGGTGATTTTGATGAACAGCAGTGTGAAGATCTCGAATATGCCGCCCCCATGCATGATATTGGCAAAATCGGTATTCCCGACCGGATATTGTTGAAACCTGGAAAATTGGATCCTGAAGAATGGGAGATCATGAAAACCCATACCACCATCGGTCATGAAATTCTTTCTGACAGTCAGTCCAAATACATGCACATTGGAGCTGTGATCGCATTACATCATCACGAGCGTTACGATGGAAAAGGGTATCCGAATCAGTTGCAGGGAGAGGAAATCCCCCTGATTGCCAGAGTCGTGGCAGTGGCTGATATTTATGATGCTTTAGTCACAGAAAGACCTTATAAAAAGCCGTGGTCCAATGAAGATGCCTGCCAATACATCAAACAAAGTGCCGGAACACAGTTAGATCCACGCTGTGTAAAAGCTTTTTTTGAGCGGATTGATGCCATCCAACAAATTCAAGCTGAATATGCTGACTAGCCTTGCCCCGATACTATGAACAGAAATCTCGTCCAGCCTCAAGGTGAAAAATTGCTTTCGCGCCTGTTCGCCAAAATGCCAAAAACCGGAGATACCGAACCTGAACAGGCGATAAAAATCCGCCTGACATTGGGTATTGCCCTGTTAATTTATTTTTGTCTGCCATGGGGCGTTGAAAGAACTTTCGTCGAAAACCTCATCAGTTTTCCGAGCCTGATTACACTTGCTTACTATTCATTGGCATTGGTGATTGCAACAGCTTTGGTTCTCAATCCCAAGCCGTCGCCCATCCGCAGAGTGTGTGGCATTCTGCTGGACCTCACTGCACTCTCTATTGTCATGTTGATTGCCGGAGAACAAAGTGTCTTTTTGTTTGTTTTGTATCTATGGGTCATTCTAGGCAACGGCTTTCGCTTTGGGGTGAATTACCTTTATATCTCTTTAATCGTGGGCCTTATCGGCTTTACCATCGCTATTCTAAATGGTGAATATTGGCAGCATCCTCAACATGAACCATTTGGTTACAGCCTGTTATTTTTATTACTGATCATTCCACTGTATTCGGCTTTTCTGATCAAAAAACTGCACGTCGCTATCGCTTTATCAAAGCAGGCCAATGAAGCAAAAAGTCGTTTTCTGGCCAATATGTCACATGAACTGCGTACACCATTAAACGGCGTTATCGGCATTGCCGATTTAATGGCTGAAACGCAGCTCAACAAGCAACAACATGATTTTGTTAAAATCATGAAAACCTCAGCTCATACTTTGCTGAGTCTGATTGAAAACGTGTTGGATATCGCCAAAATTGAAGCTGGCAAGATTTTAATCAGTGATAAACCTTTCGATTTACATCAATTACTAAATAGCATCATTGGTATGCAAAAACCGATGGCGAACGCCAAAGGATTACATCTAAATTGCTATATTGATCCTGCTCTGCCCTTCTCCATCAATGGCGACCTGCAACATCTACGGCAGGTGCTGATTAACCTTATCGGTAACAGTATTAAATTTACCGACAATGGAGCCGTTAAACTCTCGGTGCATCCCAGCAATCGTAAAATAAATCAACAAGTATGGGTCCGTTTTGAAGTCAGTGATACCGGGATTGGCATTCCGCCAGAAGCGTTACAACGCGTTTTCGATGACTTCACTCAGATCTCACCTGATACACTGAACAAAGGTGGAACAGGCTTGGGTACCACAATTGCCAAGGAATTGGTTGAACTGATGGGCGGTGAGATTGGTGTGACCAGCGAACTGGGAGAAGGCACCCTGTTCTGGTTTGAATTACCTTTCACAGCCAACGAGACAACTGACTTAACTTTATCCGAGAGCCCTATGCTGATCTTAAGCACAACTTCACTGCATGATCTTCTGAAACCCATCCTCACTGGTTGGTCAGTGAATTATCAACATGTCGACACTACTGCAAAAGCATTTTCGGCTTTGATCCGGGCGGCAGAAAATCAAACACCGTACCAGACGGTTATGTTGGATCAAGATTGCATGCATGACATTGATCCGATTCAATTTGCCAATATGATCCACGGCGAACCGTTATTGGCCAATACCGCACTGATTTTATTGAATCCATCAGATTTGAGTAAACAGGACCCAAGATTACGTCATCATTTTATTTCGATTGTGCATGATGTTCAGGCAAAACCTGCGCTGTTCAATGCCATCCACGCAGCGCAAAGCAACTATGCCATTCAGGACGAAAAAGTTATTACTCTGGCACAGCATTACGCTGCCCAATCGTATGCTAAAGCATTAAATATACTAATTGCCGAAGATAATCTAGTGAACCAACAAGTTCTCGAAGGTATTCTGCATCACGCCGGACATTCGGTATTGCTGGCCAGCAGTGGCGAACAGGCATTAGATATTTTGAGTCAACAAATTGACGGTATTGAAATGCTGATTCTGGATATGAACATGCCGGACTATAGTGGTCCAGAAGTTATCCGAGCCATGCGTTATATGGATACCGGGCACAATATCCCGATTATTATTTTAACGGCCGATGCCACACCACAAGCCAAACAACGTTGTTTGGAAGCCGGGGCCAATGAGTTTCTCACCAAGCCAATTGATTCACGTTCATTGTTGGAATCAATTGCCCGCCTGGCACTCAATAATCAGGACCAAGCCAAAACGCGCAAACCAGCACATCAATCTTCGGTTTCAACCCAGCAGTGGTGTGATCCGCAGATTCTAATTGAGCTATCTCAGCTGGGAGGCGGTGAAACCTTCTTAAAGCAGTTGTTTAATGGTTATAAAGAAGATGGCACTAAACATATTAAATTGATCCACCAAGCAGCACATGATGATTACCTGACTTATCGCGAAAGCTTACATGCGTTAAAAGGTTCTTCATCTGAACTAGGTGCCAATAATGTTGCCGAACTCTGCCGTCAGGGGGAATCATATAAACCTTTTGATATCGGTTCTGTTCAGGTGTTACGTCTTACTGAAAAGCTGGAACACGCTTTTTATCAAACTCTTGCCGAATTAGAGACAGCCCTTAAAGGTCAAGGGCGTTCAATAAAAGCTGACGACAGATAGCAAGCCACTATGCTTCGCTATTCGATTTCGCAGTTTGACT
>JAMDEF010000109.1 GCA_023488305.1 Gammaproteobacteria bacterium
CCAGTCGTTTTAAAACCATGAGCAGGATTTTATTAAAATCAAAAGAGAAGGTTCGAAAGATTTTACAGAATAAGCTGTACGGTAAAATCAGGCCGCGAGCACGGCCTGATTTGTCTGGTTTATTTCAGTAGATCACTGATATCTTTGGCATCCCAATGTGGGAAGTGTTTACGGATTAAAGCATTTAATTCATGCTCAAATGCTGAAAAATCCGTTGCAGTTACTGCCTCATTGGTAATCCCTGTAATGGCTTCATTAATCATACCGGCACCAATTGTTACGTTGGTCAGCCTATCAATAATAATAAATGCACCGGTAGTTCGATTACGCTTGTAAGCATCGAAAACGACCGGTTTATTCAATGAAAATTCACATAAGCCAATTTCATTAAGTTTCAGCTCAGTCACATGATTATGAGCAAGGGTATTTACATCTACCTGATGATCAACCTGTGTCATAACACCGGTACTGTCAGAAACACCTACCTTGATGTTGTATTGTTTGTTGGCTACTAGCGGCTGTTCTGTCATCCACACTACCATGGCTTTAAAACGACTGGAAACATGCGGCTGATGATCACGATGCACAATCATATCGCCGCGACTGACATCCACTTCATCCTGTAAGGTGACGGTTATCGATTCGCCCGGAACCGCATAATCAAGTTCACCATCATAGGTCACCAAAGCTTTCACTTTGCTTTCCTTGCCAGATGGCAATACCGTTATTTCATCACCGGGTTTAAGGATACCGGCAGATAAGGTGCCACAATAACCGCGGAAATTCAGATTCGGTCGACTGACAAATTGCACTGGAAAACGTGCATCTTGGGTATTGGCATCTTTACCGATCTCAATATTTTCCAGCAATTCCATCATGGTGCTGCCCTGGTACCAAGGCATGTTTTCACTTCTGTTCACCACGTTGTCACCGTTTAATGCCGACATCGGTACAAAGTGAATATCTTCGATTTCCAGTTCACGGGCAAATTCGCTATACGCTTTACGAATATCGTTAAACACTTGTTCGCTGAAATCCATTAAATCCATTTTATTAATGGCTACGATAATGTGTTTGATGCCGAGCAGTGAAGCAATAAAACTATGGCGGCGAGTCTGGGTCTGCATTCCGTAACGGGCATCAATCAGAATAACCGCCAACTGACAGGTTGACGCGCCGGTAGCCATATTGCGGGTGTATTGTTCATGACCAGGTGTATCGGCAATGATAAATTTGCGTTTTGTGGTAGAAAAATAGCGATACGCTACGTCAATGGTAATGCCCTGCTCACGTTCAGCTTGCAGACCATCGACCAGTAATGCCAGATCGACCTGGTTGCCTGTGGTTCCGGATTTAACACTGTCACGAGTTACCGCTTCCAGCTGATCTTCATAAATCATTTTGGAGTCGTGTAACAGCCGCCCAATCAGCGTGCTTTTACCATCATCCACGTTACCGCAGGTCAGAAAACGCAGCAGTTCCTTGTTTTCGTGTTGTTTTAGATAGGCTTCGATATCGGTCGCAATCAGCGCATCAGTTTCATATGTCATGTTGAGTGCCTGGTTTAATTATCTTTAACGGGGTCCAGATGCTCATCAATTTGAGCATCAAATTCAATTTATTCAGCTGCTTGATGAGGGATTCAAAGCCCCCTCAACTTCAAAACTAGAAATAACCTTCCTGTTTCTTTTTCTCCATCGAGCCGGCCTCATCGTGATCAATCGCACGACCTTGCCGCTCAGATGTCGTGGTCAACAGCATTTCCTGGATAATTTCAGGCAAAGTATCGGCATCTGACTTAACTGCTCCGGTTAATGGATAACAGCCTAATGTGCGGAAACGCACTTTTTCCATACGGATTTTTTCACCTTCCGGGATTCGCATACGGTCATCATCGACCATGATAGTCAGACCGTTGTAATTAACCACCGGACGCTCGGCGGCGTAATACAGAGGGACAATCGGGATCTGCTCCAGATAGATGTATTGCCAAATATCCAGCTCTGTCCAGTTCGATAGCGGGAAAACACGAATGCTTTCGCCTTTATTTACTCTGCTGTTATAAATATTCCATAGCTCAGGGCGTTGTGCTTTGGGATCCCAACGATGGTTTTTATCACGGAACGAATATACCCGCTCTTTGGCACGAGATTTTTCTTCATCACGGCGTGCACCGCCAAAGGCCGCATCAAAACCATGTTTACTCAACGCCTGTTTTAATGCGTCAGTTTTCATGATGTCGGTATAGCGAGGATGATCAAAGGGGTTGATACCTGCTTCGACACCTTCCTGATTGGTATGTACGATAAGTTCGAGTCCCAGCTCTTTGGCACGCTGATCGCGGAACTTGACCATTTCCTGAAACTTCCAGGTGGTATCAATATGCATCAACGGGAATGGCGGCTTGCCCGGATAAAATGCTTTCATGGCGAGATGCAGCATGACAGCAGAATCCTTACCAATCGAATAGAGCATGACCGGATTTTCAAACTCAGCGGCCACTTCACGCATGATATGAATGCTTTCGGCTTCGAGTTGTTTTAAGTGTGTAAGTTGTTTTTCAGTCATAATTTTCTCTGTTACTTAGCCTTTACGTGTAAGCCACATTCTTTGGTTTCAGGATTTTCCCACCACCAGCGACCAGCACGGATATCTTCGCCCGGTGTAATCGCTCTGGTGCAGGGTGCACAACCGATACTGGCATAACCCTGATTATGTAATTCATTAAATGGAACATCAAAAGCGCGAATATATTTCCATACTTCGCCATTGGACCAGTCCGTCAGTGGACTGAATTTTTGTAGCTCATGGTCGGCATCCCATTCCGATACCGGCAACTCGTTGCGGGTGACTGACTGAGAGCGGCGCATGCCGGTCAGCCAGGCTTTTTTTCCAGCCAAAGCACGATTTAATGGGGCAACCTTGCGGATGCCGCAGCATTGTTTTCGCATTTCAACGCTGTCATAAAATGCGTTAGGGCCATTGCCTGTTACAAATTGCTCAAGACTCAAGGCATCTGGATAATAAACTTCAACATTAAGTTCATAATGTTTTTTGGCCTGCTGCATTAAATCATAAGTTTCCTTGGGCAGTCGACCAGTATCCAAAGTAAAAATACCTATTTGGGGTGCAAATTTGGCAATCAGATCCATAAGCACCATGTCCTCAGCGCCATAACTGGTGGCTAATACCGCAGGGCTATAGTCAGCAGCAATTTGCTCTAACAACTGTTTTGCCGCCTCAATTTTTAACTGAAGCTTTTCATTTATTTCTGTCATTTCGAATTACTTTTTATTCGTTTATTTTTTTACAGCGCTAATCTTAGAAAGATTGTTATGGGAAGCAAGTTTACCAGTTGGCAATATTCAATCAATGAATATTATTTTCTATCTATATAGGTTTTAAATATATAAAGAGCTTATTGCCTCAAGCTTGTTATTTATTTTGTTAACAAAGCCTTAACCTGTTTTGATAAAGACTGCTAATTGTTCACATTTCTTTCACGGCGCTTAACCGATGCTCTATTTCCAAATCAACTCCAGGATGAGAGGCTGAAGATGACAACTTACAGACTTTTGTTAGTTATAACAGCAGCGTGCTCTGCTCTTATTACTGCTTTGTTAATACATCCCGTCAACTACGACGGCTTAACCGGCTCCCTACAGAATCAGGCTCGACCACTCGCGTCACATATGGATAATTCCACAGTGAGTCAGCCCCAGGCTCATATGGAACCGTTAACGATGGCAATAAGAATTTGTACCACTAATGGCTGTGAATATATCGCTTTAAGTCCAGCTGAAGCACGAAACCTGTTGACGACGGAAAACAACTCCGCGTCTCAAAATGATAAATATCAATTAACGGTGCCATTACAATTGCCGCAACATGGTGTACCGATAATTGAGATGTAAATAGCCACGGGTATTTTCACCTCATTTATATAAAATAGTTATACATTTAACTTAATTAACAAACAAAAACGGATAAAGCGCATGAAGTTGCAACAACTTAAGTATGTTCGCGAAGTCGCTCGTCGTGGTCTTAGTATCTCGGCTGCGGCTCAAGCTTTACATGCTTCCCAACCAGGTGTCAGCAACCAGATACAATTGTTAGAAGATGAATTAGGTTTATTAATTTTTGAACGTCATGGAAAACGTTTGTCTGCAATTACACCTCTTGGAGAGTCCGTGATTGCTATGGCTGAGCGTGTATTACAGGAAGTAGATAATCTGCGCGAGCAAGCTGCCGATAGTCGACATGAAAAAAAAGGCACGCTTTCAATTGGTACTACACACACTCAAGCCCGTTACGCCTTACCCAAAGCGATAAAAGCATTTTCTGAACAATATCCAGATGTACATTTAAACATGGTACAAGGTACGCCACCCGAAGTGGCAGAAATGGCCGCTACCGGAAAAGTGGATTTAGCTATCGCCACTGAAGGATTATCCAAATTTGATAATCTGGCGATTTTGCCTTGTTATGAGTGGAATCGTACGGTGATTACGCCACCTGGCCACCCGCTATTAAATGAAAAAAAACTGACTCTTGAAGCGATCTCAAAATATCCCATTCTCACTTATGTCATGGGATTTACTGGTCGCGCTCAACAAGATCAATCCTTTATTGAACAGGGTTTAAAACCTAATGTTATTTTCACAGCAACTGACGCAGATGTAATTAAAACCTACGTGAGATCGGAAGAGCACACCGGCATTATCGCCAACATGGCATTTGATCCAATCAAAGATGCTCCGTTACAGGCAATGGATGCCAGTGGTTTATTTAAACCAAGTACAACACATATGGGAATCCGCAAAGGCAGCTATCTGCGTGGCTATACCTATGCTTTTATTGAGTTTTTTGCCCCACATTTACAACGCTCAACTATCCAAAACGCCATTGCATTGTGAATTTTTCCCTTTAGCATTTCGGAATGTGATGGTAGTTTATTCGGGCTAATTATTGGCATTCCAAATGAAATATAAGAAGGAAATATAATGAAAGCTGTATTAAAAGGCCTAGTTACAGGCTTGTTCCTGTTACCTGCATTGGTATTCGCTCATGGTGCTTCACGACTGCAAGTCGAAGAAACTGTGTTGATTAATGCCGATGCTGAAACTGTATGGAACATGGTTAAAGATTTTGACAGTCTCCACACATGGCATCCAGCCATTGTTTCAACTGAAGCACAAGGTGGAAATGAAGTTGGGGCAACTCGCACATTAACGCTTGAAAACAATGCCACCATCACTGAAACATTAAAGCGTTTCGATGCGGAAAAAATGAGCTATCAATATGATATCGATTCCATGAGCTCGGTGGGGCAAGTGGATATCGAAGGCGAAATGCATGATATCCCTGCCGTTCCAGTCAGTCGTTATAAAGCATGGGTAACCGTTGAAGCTGAAGGTGATCAAACCAAAGTTACCTGGTTAGCGAAATTTTTCCGTGGTTATACAGGTAATCATCATGAACCTAAAGAGTTGAATGATGAAACGGCTACTAACGCTATACAAGGTATTTTCCGTTCAGGCCTTCCAA
>JAMDEF010000043.1 GCA_023488305.1 Gammaproteobacteria bacterium
ACGCTCTTCCGATCTTCAGGTTTTTCGCATCCAGAGTGATATCCCAGTCTTGAATCGAATACCCTATCATCGCGTCATAAAGAGTTTCAGATGGCACTTTTGGCGCGCCTGCCGAACCAACGTTATCACCGATATAACGAATACCGGCACCAACACGCCAGTTATTTCCGAGATACAATTTATTCCACCATGAACCAAGCTTCTCGGCCACAAATGGTAAACGGTAACCAGTACTATCATTTGTGGCATTCATATCAGTATATGCAAACTGGGTTTCAAAGTTCTGCCAGCGTTTATTCACTTGCAACTCCCAACCATCAATTACCGCTCCGATTTGTTCAACACCACCTGGAGTTGATCCATCACTGATACGGTTTTCCTGTGTGATATCGAAATACGCTAAGGTAACTGCCAAAGATTTATCTGGTGATAAATATCACCGGTTGTCGGCTTTAATGTACTTGGTGATGCGGTTCCATCTGTACCCAGATTCATACCGAACGCTTCGGCATAGCTGATATAAGGTGATAAACCATTATCAAAACGATACATCAGGCCAACACGGCCTGTGGTTTCCTGTTCATCGCTGGTGGTGTTTGGTCCAGTCACAGCCAACTGACGATTTTTGGCGTAATCACGGCGTAAACCAGCAGACAAAACTACTTTTCCAATTTCAATATGATCTGCTAGATAAAACCCTACTTGCTGAATTTCATTACCAGGACGGTCGGTTGGTGTAATAATCGCATCATTCAGATTGCCATATTGAGGGTCGTAAACATTTATAGTTCCACCATTACCTGAGAAGTAATTATCCTGCTCCCATAATGCATCCTGGCGATCCACACCGACAATCAGGTTATGTCTGGTAAACCCCAGATCAAACACCCCTTCAACTCTGGCATCCACATTAAAAATACGAGTCGATGAGTCAGCGGTAAAAATAGTTCGTCCTACATTGCCATCGGCATCTGGGACACTTGGAATATTGGCCCAATGTTCGCGTGTTTTGGTGCTTGATTCGGTATAACGTGCCGTGGTGACAAACTTCCAGTTCTCGGCAAATTTATGATCAACAAAAACAGTAAACTCAGTTTTCTCTTGGTCATATTTATCCCAACCCGGCTCACCGACAAAGGTTTCAGATCCAATATAACCAAGTGAGCCACGATCCAGTGTTCCAGCCTGAGGCAGAAACTGAGCCGATACCTGGCTGCGAGTTTCCTGACGGTTCAGCAATACTGAAATACTGGTGTCATCGGTTGCTTGCCAGGTGAATGATGGCGCGATCAAATAACCATCATCCCTAACATGATCCACCTGTGTATCACTGTCACGTTGTAATCCTACGACGCGATACAGCAGCTTTCCTTCATCATCAACAGGACCAGTCACATCAAAGGCAATCTGTTTACGATTAAAAGATCCGTATTGGCCCCAAATCTCACCCTGTTGTTCAGCTTTTGGTAATTTGGAAACCGAATTGACCAGTCCACCTAAATCACCCTGGCCATATAACATTGAGGAAGGTCCTTTTAATACCTCAAGGCTTTCCAGAGCATAGATATTAGTTCTTACGCTGTTATAGGAACCGTATAACTGGCGTAATCCATCCAAATAAAAACCTGCTGAAATCCCTCGTATGTTCGCGGAGTCCCCCCTTGTATCTAAACCAAAGTTACCGGCATAAACCCCTGAGGTATATTGCAACGCATCCTGAATGGTTTTTGCACCAGTATCTTGCATAAACTGAGGATCAATCACCGACATCGAAAATGGCTGATCCATAATCGGCACATTCAATTTGCCTACATTCGGCTCTTTTTCCAGCTCGATATAGCCTAAAGCATCGTTAGTGGTTGATGTGACTTCAACGGTTGGCAAATCCAAAGACTTTTCTTCGGTCTCCTCAGCGATTGCATTAGGTGTAAATACAAACATAGCCAATATGGCCGGAGCACAAAACAGCCGGATTTTATGAACAGGTGGATACATTACGATTCCCAGATTATTAAGTTAAAGCTAAATGATAGTGATTTAGATTTGCGTAATGTAAAGAAGTGTAACAAGCCTGTCAATTTATCGTGTTTATCTGAGGAAATTAATTGAGGATCGTAGGTTGGGTTGAATGCAATGAAACCCAACATCCCAATTTGATGCAGATTGTTGGGTTTCGCAAGCTCTACCCAACCTACGGGGCTGCTATAAATTCAGTAAATCACTGCAAAACCGTGACAAGACCAGGCAGATGATGCAAGCTTATTGCCATTAAAACACGCTCTGACCTAAACACGAGCAACAAAAGGAAACGCTTATGAAAGGCAGTCAAAAAGTCATCGATTTACTCAACAAACTACTTGCCGGTGAACTGACCGCAATGGATCAATATTTTATCCATTCCAGAATGTATGAAGACTGGGGTTTAATACGACTTTATAACCGAATCTCGCATGAGATGCAGGATGAAACCGACCATGCCGATCAAATGATTAAACGCATTCTGTTTCTGGAAGGCATGCCTGACCTGACACACCGCGAACCGCTACGTGTAGGTCATACCGTACCGGAAATGCTGCAGAATGATCTGGATCTGGAATACGCTGTGGTCAAAAATCTTCGAGAAGGTATCGCGTTATGTGAAGCAGAAGAAGATTACGAAACCCGTCAGATGCTTTTAAAACAATTGGAAGATACTGAGTTAGATCACACCCACTGGCTGGAGCAACAACTGGGTCTGATTGATAAAATGGGTTTGCGAAATTACCTGCAAGCTATGACATTAGCTGAAGCATGACCATATCACACTGCTAGTGTTACTTCTTCACTCACTATTCTTTATAGAAAGAATGTAAATTCCTGAAAAATTCAGATCACTATCACCATTGTTTTTTATAATGGCTTTGTCACACTCATAATGGAAAGTACTATGAAATTAACGCATATTTTGGTTGTATTTGCATTCAGCTCATCTATCGCAATGGCTGACGGATCCTCCACCGTTGATGCTGCAATTGGTGGTGCAATCGGTGGGGCGATTGGCGCTGCAGTTGGCAATGAAGTTGCTGGCAGAGATGGGGCAATTATCGGTGGGGGACTTGGTGGAGCAACAGGCGCAGCCGTCGCAACTCATGATGATAATGATCACGGGTCTCACAGAACTTATGTTGAACCTCGTTCTTCCCAAGGTTTTTGCCCTCCGGGCCAAGCCAAAAAGGGTAACTGCTAATTTTTCATTATCCTATTCCTAATCATGCGCTCCACCAATTAAATCTTAGGTTGGAGCGCAGATCAGGGAAAACTATAAGTTTTAGTTCCTGGGATCATCCTCTGGATTAATATAAGTAATATCCCACGGTCCGGTAGCGATCAATTCCACAATGGTTTCCTCTTCCGAAGTCCAAACATAGTGGGCATGTCCTGCTGGTAACACAAAGCTGTCACCTACATTCAACACCTCACCATTTCCCTTATCAAACGTCTCGCCCATGCCATTGCCTAATTGGCCTTTCAACACAGTAATAACTTCGGTGTAAGGATGGGTATGGGCTGGAATCGGGTAATTAGGTGGGAATTTTAACCAGGCGATAAACACACCTGCTTTAGTCGGATCGCCCAGCAAAATAACACTTTCAGCACCTTTAGGCAGAATCGCTTCCGGCTGCCAATTTACTTCATCAGCACGAAATGACTGCATTTTCTCCGCTGTCATCCGCTCAATCAGGTCTTCTGCAAATGCCGTTGCCGTAAAACTAAATAACATTGAAATGATTAATAGAATTCTCACAATAATGTCCTTTTAAAAGTCGTAATGGAGATAAATCCGTTGTTCTGGAAACCGTCCAATATTAGGCTTTGTGATAAGGGCAGTCGCTCAGTATTAATCCGATTTTATATAGGAATTTTCCTGAAAAGATAATTGTGAATTTTGGTTAAAATTTTGGGGTTGGGTTGAATGCCATGAAACTCAATAACTCAAGAAATTATGACTTAAAGGTTTCGCCCTATTGGGCGAGTTCATTTTCTTTGTTTGCCCAAAGAAAACGAACCAAAAGAAAAGGCACCCCTTGTGCTGGCCTGCGGCTCCCCGATAAAAATGGCTAGCTCAGGGAAATCGAAAAAACTCGCTACGCTCAAACATTCCGATTTCTAATCCTGAGCTAACCACTTTTATCGGCAGCACAAAAGGGGATTTGGGATTGGCTGTAAGTTGGGCTGAATGTAATGAAGTTCAACAATCTTTACGTGAATGTTATGTTGGGCTTCGCAATCTCAGCACCAACCTACGGGAAGGATCTCAATAATGCCCTTATGCGAAGCCGAGCATCGCAGAGCTGGTCGGATCAGCATGACGGCTGTTTGAGCGCAGCGACAAATTTGTCTGGAACAAATTTGGACGCCGGAGGCACCCGTAGGGTGAGTGGCAGGGATGCCACGAATCAATTTCCGTCATGCCCGACCAGATTGAGAAGCACAGGGAACCCGCAGGGCAAGCATGGGCTGCCCTTTTGTTTGGTTCGTTTATTTTGGGCACGCAAAATAAATGAACGCCCAACGGCAGCGATAGAATTATGAGTATTGTCCTGATTGTTGGGTTTCGTTCCTCAACCCAACCTACCGTGCTTCTGCAATGATCCTGATATATATATCTCACTAGCGGCATCACGAACGGCAAAGTATGGTAGCCAGAACCCTTTTTCAGGGTTTGAGAGTTTTATACCGTGTATTTTTTTTAAAATGCTGAGGAATACTGTATTGAAGTACCAAAGATTCGTATTAAGTTCATTCAGTGGAACTCTTAGAGAAGTACTTGCCCCACCAAATAACGATATTCTTGAGGAGTCATCATCAAAACTCCAAGCCCTAGAACCAACACAACTGGCAGTGAATGAATGGTGAATATTTTGAGAGTAGAACGTATGGGCGCCTTGGCGTGCAGTTTTTGTAGAATTAATTAAATCATCAGTCAGGCCGAGCTCTTTCTCAATCTCTGTTAACTTCTTGTCTAACTTTCCTTTTCCAAACAGTTTATGCCAAACCATAGAGGCTTCGTGATCTTCATGCGCATTAACATAGCTTCTTAGGTCATGTTTATTTGCTGTTAGCACAAGTGTTTGTTGGATTAGCTCTATTGTTACTCTGACTAATGCCCTTGCTGGGTTATCAAATCCATTTTGACAAAGTTTGATGATGGATTGACTGTAAGTCGTAATCTGTGAAAGCAAAGCTTGAATTACAAAATTGGGGTTAGGAGTTAATGAGTCAGAAATCCAATCTAATGGTAATAAGTTCTCACTTGACTCTTCTGAATTAAACGACATGGTTAGCAATCCAAGACTGACCGCAAATAGCTGTGCCAAGCTTATTTCTTCAATGAGCTCTGTAGAGTTTGTTTTTACATCCTTATTACATTCGTCATCTATAAAAGTCAGAAACTCATCATATCCAGCAATAGTAAGGCGGTCAGTATTATCCAGCTTTAGTTTATTAATATCCTTTATTTTTCTCTTAAGAATATCTCTATGAGCTTTGTGGTAGACCTTCCTC
>JAMDEF010000117.1:0-615 GCA_023488305.1 Gammaproteobacteria bacterium
ATTTAATAAACAATGTTTAAATACTTCAGTTAAGTTCTAGACTTGTTGATTAGAAAGCCACTCATCAAAATGAGTAGCATGAATCGCCACTAATTTACTAGATACCTTTCAGCCATTTAATATGGCAACCAGAGAGGTACCAATGAGTAGTAAACGTTATCCAGAAGAATTCAAGATCGAAGCGGTCCGTCAGGTAACCGATCGTGGTTACAGTGTCGCCGATGTAGCTGGCCGATTGGATGTCACAACGCATAGTTTATATGCCTGGCTGAAGAAGTACGGTCCAGATGCCAACAAGCATCGGACCAAGGCAGAAGAACAAGCCGAAATTAACCGGCTTAAGAAAGAACTGAAGCGTGTCACCGAGGAGCGTGACATTCTAAAAAAAGCGGCGGCGTACTTCGCAAGTCACCTCGAGTGAGGTACGCCTTTATTAAGGCGAATAGCCTGTTGTGGCCGGTCAGACGGCTCTGTTTTCTGCTGGATGTCCATCCGAGTGGCTATTATCAATGGCTCAAAGCGCCGCAGTCCAAGCGCCAGCAAAAAGATCAACGACTCACAGGCCTAATCAAACAGTTTTGGCTTGAGTCTGGCGCGGTGTATGGCTATCGCAAG
>JAMDEF010000117.1:625-5489 GCA_023488305.1 Gammaproteobacteria bacterium
AAATATGGAGTAATTGCCATACTGATAATCCAAGTGGATGGACTTGGAATCAACCAATCCCGAGTCCCATCATCACAATACAATCCGATCCCTTGTGGATAGAGGGTTACTCAAACTCTGGGTAAGTGGTACATGCGCTCATATCACTGATTATGGGTTGCAACGACTAATGGACTATAGAGAGCAGAGTAAGGGTAAATAATTCTTATCAACCAGCATTTCAGCTCTGTCTGAAAAGTATTGCCATATCACCATAACGTATCAGGAGGATCAATTAGACGGTAAGCGCGACATGCCTCACATAATTAGGCTTTGTGAGGTTTTAAAGATTGAAACTATGCTTAAATTTAGTTGAACACATGTTCAATCGCATTAATAAAATAACTTGGAAATAGGAAAACAGGAATGTTAAAAAAAACTACGCTCGCACTTTTATTGGCAACTTCGGTCACGGCTTGCTCTTCCGGCGAACCTTCGGCAGGAGACATTAAATCAGCCCTTGAAGAGATGCTGAATGAAGCAAATAGTGCCGCTGATGAAATGGTGGGTGACTTTGGTGGTGGCGATTTAATGGACCAATACAAGGTAGAAATTAGGGATGTAGAAAAACTGAGCTGTAATTCAGCCTCTGAGTCCTCGGGTTTTGTCTGTGACGTAAAGGTAACATCTTTTTCTGAGTTCACTGGAGAGCAATCAGCAGCCTCCAGCATTCGACTTGTTGAGAGTGATGACGGTTGGGAAATCATTCAATAATTCAAGCAACCGTTGAATCTCATTTCAAACTTTAAACTCATGGAGATTGGGTTTTAGCCAGTCTCTTGTTTGAACTGCTTAAATACAAATCAATAAGGTAAAACTGAATGTTAGGTATAACCAAAAAAATAACCGGCTTGACTGGAATACTTGTTTTCATCGTGTTTCTGTCTGGCTGTACACAGACTATCGACTCATCGAGTGAAAAAACACTAAAGGAAAGTGAAGAAAACATTCGGCAAAGTCTGAGTACTCAAGATTCCATTATCTTTGATAAGGCAGCCAGATATATGAGATCAAATATGTCTACGGAAGACTATCGTCTTGCTGTTGATGGCTTTAATAGTGAGGAGGTTGTAGAGGCCGCACTTCAATTGGAAGCCAAGAATAAACAGGAAATGCTGGATGCCGCTCAAGCCAAAGTAGATGAATACGAAAAAATGAAAGAAGTGCTAGATGGCATTGAGATTTTGAGTATTCATGATGGTTTTTTTGGAAGTGCAGGAATTGATCTGGGTGAAAGACGTATCACTGTAAAAAATAACAGTAAGACGGATATTACTCAGCTCCGGTTTAATGGAGAAATAGTTATTAGAATACATGAAGACACCGCCGCGAGATGGGGTAGAGCTATTACCCCTGGCGATCAAACCTTCGCCTTAAACTACATGGCTCGGCTTGAATTTGACGAACCGCTTAAGGCTGGTGAGACCGGGACGGTTTCAGGAACTATTCATGATGGCAAATTCGATAATAATGGTAATCTAAATGGTTATACATCTGGCACTCAGCTTGTCTTGACTGATGCGCTGCTTACTGAAAAAAACCAAATTATAAATGACGACAATATTGGTGTTTATTATTATTCCTATATCAATGAAAACGGAGAAAAGGATTTCATTATGTGGCCTGAAAATGAATACATAAAAACTGTTGCGGCACGAGATAAAATCTTTAATATGCCCTCCAAGATTCGGGATTAGTCTCTAATACAATTAGCCTTATCTTGCAGTCTGGGGCCGTTCTAATTACATGCTTTTAGGATTGTCTGGAGCGGCCCCTTTATTTTGCCCCCCCCTTTCACCAATATCATCTTCGACAATGCGTTTGTAAGAACACAGGCTGAATTGGATTTTGCTATCTGTGTAAAGTTAAAATCTTGAGGTCACAAGTAATTTCAATAACTTACGTTAATGTCCGCTTGCGCAAATCTAGCAATGGATTCTCTTTTGTATTGTGAATCCAGTTTTTGATTGCAAATAAATCCACACGCCACTTGTAAATAATCGCTATGTGATTGAATTAAGTAGATATGGTATCTATTTTATTATGAGTGCTTACGTCCAATGATTGGTTCGCCATCCGGACAACATGGAACTTGTCGATGACAACGGTGGCGTCAGGGAGCATGGTTTCAACTGCCTGACGGTATGGTCGCCACATGTCCATAACGACATAGCGCACCAAGTCGCGGTTAAAATAACCCTGCCAGTTTTGCTGCATTTTCATCACCGAGCAAATACTGAAAAACACACTGGCGAGCGAGCGAGAGAACTCCAGTTGGCGTTTTTTTTCTGCCAGCCAGCCAGTTATTGAGATGATTAACGCTGTAGCTGGTTTGCAGTTCAGCGTTAATATCAGTGAGCAAATCTAATTTTCTATCAGCGTTGCTGTCATTACTGTCAGTTGAGACAAACATCAGCATCTCAATAGCTGACATGCCAGCGAGTTTATCAATTTGCGTCTGACAAAAATCGGTAATAGTGATGCTAGTCATGATTGACATTGACACCCAGCAGGACGTTGAGCCGTTCGCGTGTAGTGACAGTGTTCCAGTCAGATGTGCGAACGTTAATCGTGGTCATATCCATCGCATCAGCGTGAGCAATAACATTGCCATGCAACACCAACTGCACCAGCTTCTGCACAACCTTACCTTCGTTGTACATATTGCTGACAGTTACGCGGGTATTGCCCTTGCTGAACTCACGGCCAGCCAGAAATGCTTCGGTTGCTTCTTTTGTGATTTTACGTGTAATATCTTGTTACTCCTATGTGGTCGGGTAGCCAGCAAGTCCGCTGACTTGCGGGCGTCTATCATGTGTTTGTTTCTGTCTGCGCGGGACATTAGTAATCAGCGCCATCCCACACGCGATTTGATATCAACCGAACATTCTCAGTAATGTCACCCGTCATGTCATATTTAACATAGCAATTACTATGCTCTGCTAGATCAACTGAAACGGTGGCTTCTGGGTATTCAGATTCGATCGCTTTTTGCACTGCTCTAGCGTATCGCGCATTATCGGCGTCAGTATTTGCATCGCCCAGCGTGTCCCTGCCAATTGTTAATTCAATTGTGTTGTGAATAGCATAGTCGGAAATAATCACATCTTGAATGTTGCGAATATCTGACCAAAGTTGCGAGTCCTCTTCAATTACCCCTGAGTCTAAGATGTCTGAATCATGTTTAAGAAGTGCAGACAAATCATTATGTGTATATTCAGCAGAACCCGCAAAATCATGCTGATCTTGAAGAATATTTAACTGCTCGATCAGCTCTTCAGATGCTTCAATTTTTAATGCATTAATTGCGTTT
The DNA here is from genome assembly GCA_023488305.1 of Gammaproteobacteria bacterium. Classification (GTDB taxonomy): domain Bacteria; phylum Pseudomonadota; class Gammaproteobacteria; order Nitrosococcales; family Methylophagaceae; genus Methylophaga. The sequence goes on from JAMDEF010000117.1 coordinate 3,978, forward strand.
TTGATGTATTTGTAGCTTTCCATTTTTATTACTCCTCCCATCTCGTCTGGGAATCCGGTGACTGCGTTATTGCTGTCTATAGTTCTAACAATACTCCCGTTCGGGAGCATGTCAACAATTTATTTTAATTATTTTTTAGATTGTATTAATCGCAATAAACAGCTAAATCCGGATACCCGAAAATAATAGAGATTTAACGTTTAAAAGATTGGCCCGTCTTTCTGGGCTAATGTCCAGCTCAGACAGAAAAGTGCTCCGTATCATTTCACCAGGATGGGGTGGGTTATGTTTATGCATTCTTAACAGCCGAGAAGCTTTTGCCAGAACATATACTTTCAAGCGGTGGTTTGCCGGTTCTTACGTTATTTAGCATTTTGTCAGATGCAGAATTTATTGCTCTGTACTCTGTAATTGTCGATGTAATACTCTCTGTGGTGATGTCATCTGCGCTTAGATAGCTTATTTGTGTCATTGGCTGCATTAATTGTTGATTTAAGCAAATACATAGCTTCTTCAAGTGTGATATTTGTTATCTGAGACATCAGCTACCCCTCTAATATTGCGGTCAGGATGGCTGTAGCTTCATCAACAATACTAATAGGCGCTGACTCTACATGTATCGCTTTCCGGGACTCTAAGTCCATCATTCTGACTGCATTAACTAACACTACGCCTTGAGTATCCGTACCGGACCCCATTAACGATACTGTAAAACCTTCAAATCGTGCATAAGTCCCGCCTTGAGTTATCGGGGCAACCAGTACCATCCCTAACTGATTGTATTTTTGAGGAGACATAACTAAACAAGGTCTCATTTCTCCCTGTGTTTCTCTTCCCTCAGTTGGGTTAAGTCGAACTCTGACGATATCGCCCTTTTTGAAATGGGCTTTTTTTACCATTCTTCATTACCGACTGGTGATGCTCTATCCCATTGCTCTAACTCTTCTGGCATCGGTGCTGAGAGATCGCACTTAGCAATTAACTCTGAGAGTTGATATTTTGGCTTTGAGGCGCTGATCACTATTTTACCGTCCTGCTCCTCTATGCTGATTTTGTCACCAGTTGCGAGGTTTAATTTTCTAAGCAAGCCAGCAGGAATAATCGTTCCTTCTGAGTTACCAATTTTTCTGATGTTAGCTTGCATAGCATTTCATCTCTTTAAATGTTGATAGTGCTGCTATTGTAACTCCACGTCTAAATGGTTTCAACAATGTTATAACATTCACGCTATGCATAGGCTTGCGCGATCTGAACTCCGTGAGAGAGTGGTTTTGCCGGTCAGGAAATGTTTCTGACCTCCAAAATTACACTTTTAGGAGTCAAAAATGATGCAACAAAATCTACCACTAGCCCATCCCCAGCCCCACAGTCAAGGATTGAGGGGCTATCTTCAAGTACAATCTCTTTGACCATTTGATCAATATCTTTTTTGATACATTCCAGCATGGGTGTAGTGGTTGGATACCACTCATAATCACTATTGGTAGATCGGAAGAGCGTCGTGTAGGGAAA
>JAMDEF010000114.1:0-448 GCA_023488305.1 Gammaproteobacteria bacterium
AGTTCGACAATCTCAAAAGCCTGGTTTTATTATTAGGTTCCAATATTGGCAATTTTGATTTTCCAAGTGCCAAACGATTTTTGCACAGCATCTGGAAATGTTTGAATCATAATGATTTATTTCTGATTGGCTTTGACTTGAAGAAAGATATTGACGTGTTAACCCTTGCCTATAACGATAAACAAGGTATCACCCGTGATTTCAATTTAAACGTGCTGACACGGATAAACAATGAGCTGGATGGTGAGTTTGATATTCAACGATTTACCCATCATGGAATGTATAACCCACGCCATGGCGCTATGGAAAGCTATCTGGTCTCGCTGGAATCGCAGCAAGTGCATATTGGTGCGTTAGAAAAAACTTTTGAATTTAGACCGTATGAAGCTATCCATCTGGAGGTTTCTCAAGATGACGGATACTGGCAAAATAATCGCCGACAATGCCA
>JAMDEF010000114.1:458-5490 GCA_023488305.1 Gammaproteobacteria bacterium
AAACTGGCAGGATTCTCAAGGCTATTTTGCCGACGGGCTGTGGCAGGTCAATAAAGATTTTCCAGAAAGGGATTTTTCCGGATTGGAAGAGTAGTGTATTTGAAATTTGTCCTTTGAGATTTTCAAGCGTTTAATAAGTAAAAACACATCCGGATATATCGATATCTTCAAAGGCAATAATGATGAAGCTCAATATCAGCGATTTTCAGGTAATGCCAGATAGTAAGGTGAAACTGAAAAAATGGCCTACTACAGTTGACCCGTTATACAGCTCAAAGAAAAACTACCAAAAATTGCTGCAACAAAATGTAAAGGCCTTAAGTGAGTTGCAACATAAGCTTTATGCCGATAATCGTTTTTCGGTGTTATTGATTTTTCAGGGCATGGATGCTGCTGGCAAGGACGGGGCGATAAGACATGTGATGTCAGGTATTAACCCGCAGGGGTTTCAGGTATTCAGTTTTAAACAGCCGAATAACAATGAGCTGGATCACGATTTTTTATGGCGAACAGCACGTTGTCTGCCTGAACGAGGTCGAATCGGAATTTTTAATCGTTCATATTATGAAGAAGTTCTGATTGTAAAAGTGCATCCTGAGTTTCTAGTAAATCAACGCTTAGCGGAAAAGTTACCACCCAAGCAAGCCTTTTGGCGTGAGCGCTATCGTTCAATCGTTGAGCATGAAGCACACTTGCATCGCAATGGCACCCGAATTATTAAGTTCTTTTTGCATCAGTCCAAAGATGAACAGGCCAGACGTTTTATGCAACGAATTGATGATCCCGATAAAAACTGGAAACTGACCACTGCGGATATCGAACAACGGGAGTATTGGGATGATTACAGTAAAGCTTATGAAGACTGCATCAATGCTTCAACTAGCAAAGAGGCTCCGTGGTACATCGTACCAGCCGATGATAAACAGAATGCCCGGCTGATTATTTATTGAAAGTACGGAGATCTTCTTAAAAACACTGAGCGATTTACCCTTGGCTTATCCCCAAGCGACCGATGCACATAGGTTGGAGTTACAGTCTATTCGTGAGCATTTAGAAAAATCCTGAAAATATTACGCTTACCAAAGCCGTTAAGTGAGAGGTAACGCTGTAGATTTAATCGGTGACTTCATCACAAACGAAGTATGTACGCCGGTCACGCCTTCAATGCGGGTGAGTTTCTGCAATAGAAACTGTTGATAGGCATCCATATCTTTGACGATTACTTTCAATAAATAATCAGCTGTCTGGCCGGTAATTAAATGACATTCCAACACCTCTGGATAACTGGCCAGCTTTTCTTCCAGACCGCTGAAACGTTCAGGCGTGTGTTTATCCATACTGATGCCGATAAAGGCCATCAACGTTAAACCAAGTTTACGGGCATTCAATAACGCCACATAGCCATCAATCAAACCGTTCTCTTCCATTTGCTTAACGCGTCGCAGTGTTGGGGAGGGTGAGAGATTAATCGCTTCAGCCAATTCCTGATTGGAAATGCGTCCCTGCTTTTGCAGGATATCGAGAATCATCTGATCATAACGATCCAGCTTTTCGGTCATGATTTACTCCAATAAATTGCATTAAAAGCATTTTATGTTTAAAAATTAAATTTATCAGCAATTATATTTGTTATTGCGGTGTTTTGATGCAACTTTAGCAATTTAATTCTGCAGCTGACTCTCTATACTATTTCACATGCCTGAACCGGTAGTGTTATGAGCCACAAGCTTTGTTTAACGCAGTAATCTTAAGTTCATCACAAGTGAATGGCGGAAACTGAAAAATGATTGGTTACCCTCCAATCCATGTTAAATAAACCTACCGTAAGCGTTCTTAAATACACGTCATCAGGCAACTCTATTTTGCTTATCCAGACTCAGGAGTTAGAAGATGATTGCCAATCCCGCTCAAAAGTATCGCCGCTTTGAGCCTATTCAGTTGCCGGATCGCCAATGGCCAAATCAGGTGATTGAAAAGCCGCCAATCTGGATGAGCACCGATCTGCGTGATGGTAATCAGGCGTTGATTGATCCGATGTCTGTCGAAACCAAAATACGTTATTTCAAAGCCTTGGTAGAAATGGGTTTTAAGGAAATTGAAGTGGGATTTCCATCGGCCTCAGAAACCGACTTTAATATGGTACGTCGGTTGATCGAAGAAAATATGATCCCGGATGATGTGACGATTGAAGTATTAACTCAGGCCCGTCAGGATTTGATCGAACGTACTGTTGAGTCACTTAAAGGCGCTCGTCGTGCCATTTTGCATATGTACAATCCGATTGCTCCGGCGTTTCGCAAAATCGTTTACAACACCGATAAAGCCGGTGTGAAAGAAATTGCTGAACAAGGCACGCGTTGGGTCAAAGCATTAACAGAACAACACCCGGAAACTCAATGGGTATACCAATATTCACCTGAAGTATTCTCCAGCACTGAAGTGGAGTTTGCCAAAGAAGTTTGTGATGCGGTGTCAGCTATCTGGCAGCCCACACCAGAGCACAAAATGATTTTCAATTTGCCAGCCACGGTGGAGATGTCGACGCCTAATACTTATGCTGATCAAATCGAATGGATGCATCGCAATTTAAACAGTCGAGATAGCATAATTTTGAGTGTGCATCCGCATAATGATCGCGGTACGGCCGTGGCCGCAGCGGAATTGGCGGTGATGGCTGGTGCTGATCGAGTAGAAGGTTGTTTGTTTGGTAATGGTGAACGTACCGGCAATGTCGATTTGGTGACATTGGCATTGAATTTATATTCGCAGGGTATCAATCCTGGCTTGGATTTCAGCCAGATTGATCAGATCCGTCAATTGGCTGAAGAATGCACACAATTACCTGTACATCCACGTCATCCCTATGCTGGTGAATTGGTGTTTACTGCGTTTTCCGGATCTCATCAGGATGCGATTAAAAAAGGTTTTGCCAAGCAGGATCCTGATGGGGTTTGGGAAGTACCTTACTTGCCAATCGATCCGGCAGATTTAAATCGAAGTTACGATGCGGTGGTGCGAGTAAACAGCCAATCCGGTAAAGGCGGGGTGAGCTTTTTGTTACAACAGCGTGCCGGATTTGAATTGCCGCGTCGCTTACAGATTGAATTCAGTAAAACAGTGCAGAAAGTCAGTGATGCCAGTGGCAAAGAAGTAAATAGTGCTGATATTTTCAACCTGTTTGAACAGGAATATTTGCAGGTGAATACGCCTTATCAGTTCCACAGCAGCAAGATCAGTGGTGAAGAGCATGCTGTCGAAGTGCATATCAATAGTATCTTTCAAGGACAGCAGATCGCTTTGAGCGGACAGGGCAATGGGCCGATTGATGCCGCAGCTAAAGCCTTGGCACAACATACCGGCCAAATTATTACGGTGGTTGATTATCACGAACATGGTTTGGGGGCCGGGTCTGATGTGGCAGCGGTATGTTATGTGGAAATAAAAATCGGTGAAGGACAGTCAATATTCGGGGTGGGGCAGGATGAAAATATTACCACTGCTGCAATCAAAGCATTAATTAACGGGGTAAACCGATTAATACTTCAGGCAGCTAAGAATCCCGACCGCCAGCATGCCTGATTGCCGCTGGCGTTAATTTCCTGATATCGAAGAACGCTCAATAGTTAAACACGGATTAATATATTACTCAGCCGTATCAGCTAGACTGATTTCCATTTAGCGTATTAGGAATGTCATGAAATTTTGCAAAAAACTGCTTCTATTAGTGCTGATGGCTTTAACAACAGCTTGTGCCAGCTGGTCACCCAGCTATGAAAAACCGCAGGTTAATATCACTTCTTTTTCATTTGCTCCAGAATCCAATGGTCTGGCACCAAGATTTATTATCGGTTTGCAAATCATTAATCCAAATAGAAATGCATTACCACTTAAAGGTATGAGCTATTCCGTAGAAGTGGAAAATAATCGTGTTTTAAGCGGTGCAACGCCAGATTTACCACGAGTACCAGGTTATGGCATGGCGGATTTCACTATCGAGGCCAGTCCGGATTTACTGGGTAGCGCTCGTTTGATCAACCGATTATTAGCCGGTCAGAACCAAAGTCTTGAATACAGCTTCAAGGCAAAACTGGATATGGGAAGGCTGATGCCTTATATGAATATTGAAGAGAGTGGCCGTTTCAATCTGTCTAATACCACCCAAAATTAGTTTTTTGCCAACAAACAAGCGTATTACTGTTGTCAGCATTGCGAATCCGCATAAAATCTGGCAAAGTCAGCAAGCTCTTGTCACCTAGGCAAGCAGTTCAGGCCGATCTCAAGCCTCACAGTGTAACAACTAAATTGAGATGCTATCACCGGACAGGGGTAAAGTCGAAATGTTGCCATCGTGGATAACCGTTCGGCTGTTCAGTGAATACGATTATTGCGGCTTGAATTTTCAGCCTGCAAATTTAATGGTATGCCGGCGATGTCGGTTCCCTGATTACGGAGATAACGATGCATCTTTCCATTCAACAGCGTTTTAGTATTTGGGCCGGACTGAGTCTATTGACCGTCGTGGTAGTCACTGCACTGATTAGTGTCTGGCAATTTGGTTCGATCAAACAGACGCTTGCCGGGCAAAGCCGTGAGATCACCCAGCAACAGGCTCAGGACTACTTACAGGTATTAGCTCAGGATACTGCGGCGCAGTTGCGTATGCCACTTGAAAAGGCATTACATATAGCACAGGCCAATGCTGCATTAATGCAAGCCGTTGTAGCCGACTTGGGTATTACTGACAAACGCGGTTTAACGGTTAGTACGCTGGAACAGACTTTGTTGCTTAATGATGATTTCCTGGGAGTTTATGTCGCTTTTGAGCCAAACAGTCTGGATAGCAGTGATTTCCTGCACCGTGACAGCGTAGGCAGTGATTCCCGAGGTCGTTTTCTGCCCTATGTGGTGCGTTCAGAAGGTGATGCCTTTGGGGTGGAAAATCTTGAAGGGCTGGAAGATGCGACACTCGATGAAAATGGTGTCAGAGCTGGGGAATATTATCTTTGTTCCAAAGACAGCAAAGCCTCGGCCT
>JAMDEF010000029.1:0-753 GCA_023488305.1 Gammaproteobacteria bacterium
AAACCCGCAACTGGGCCCTGGTTTTGACTGTAATATTCTCCCACTGGCAGCCATACATATAGCCATCTGAAGGTATGAGCTTTTTCTCAAATGCCAGAACAGATGCCATGTTTTCTTTTTTAGCCATGTTATTTCTCCTTGAGTAAATCAGTAGTCATCGTGAACGAGTTCAGCTTCAAAAGCTTGCTGAATACAAAGGTAAAGCTGGTTGTCATCATCAACGTGATATCGCCAGAGCAATTCATCCGGGCTTTCTAAACGAAAAGGCATTTTGAATTCACCCAGCGTTACAAGGCTTTCGGCAAAACGATGTGGGGCATCGGGATCGCGTTGGTTTTGGGCCTTGGCTGGTTCGCTGATGCCCTGAAAACCGGTAGCAATCGGCACAATCCAGCCGGTCTTGCCATCCAGCCCCGTGGCTTTACGATGTCGCTGCCAACTAATCGTGTCTTCACCATTGATGGTTTCTTTGCTGCACGTATGGTGAAGCGCCAGATAATCCAGCATGGCATCCATTGCATCTTGTCCGTCTACCATTGCTGCCTTCATAAGATCCCGGCGCTCAATCAGTGCATAGCCAGGCATCAATTTACGCATGGCTTTAGCAAAGTCGCGGACAATGTCCGGAGACTGGCAAGCCAAAATATCGCCGCCTGCCAGCTTCATATGGCCAAGAACATATTTATGCAGTTTCTCCAGCATGAGCTGCTCATCCTGTGCCTCAATGCCAATGCCTTATCTAGTCCTTTTACG
>JAMDEF010000029.1:763-24546 GCA_023488305.1 Gammaproteobacteria bacterium
GTCATTTACAGCATTGCCTTTGGGTTTGTCTTTATCCGTTTTAGGTTCGAGTGGATTACCCGTTCCAATAATTGAGTGCACAAAATCACCTTGGCCTTTATAGGTTTGCAACTGAAACTGATGCACCACCACGCCAACAGCTGGCAGTGTGACTGATATTCCATCTGCGTTTAATTTACGTTGCAACGCATGTACAAACCCTAACCAAGCGGTCATTGCCGGAAAACCTATCGTAAAAGGACTAGATAAGGCATTGGCATTTTGCACTTGAAGATGCGGCAAATGGATGAGATTACTGTTCATTTGAGCACCTCCCTGTTGTCTTCTATATAGTCTTTGATAAATTGCCGCTCGGCCTCACCAAGCATGACCGGTTGCTTCACCGTTTTGGCATAGCCCGAAACAATCCAACCCGCGATTTGTTCGCATATTGATGAAAGCCAGTCATCACTATTTACGCGCTCTCTTTTGTATTGTTCGCACAACCAGATTTTTTGATCTGAGCTGATACTGCTCGCTTCTGGCCTGAATTGTTCCGTTGAAGCAACACGCAATGTCATCACATTTCTCAGGATATCTTCCAGGATATCGCCTAGACATCGGTCTCTGGCTATACGGACTTTTCCCAGCGGAATCTGACCATCACGCTCAATTTTGAAAACTTTATCCAACCGCTCAAAAAACGCTCGACAATCAAAATATCGCAGGCTTTGTGTAAAGAAATTTTTAGTAGGGAAACGCATTTCGCGCTGCTGTAAAACGGGGGGCACCGATAACAACAAATGGGCTTTGCCGCCATATTGATTGTTCAGCACACTAATGTTTTGTGGCTTGGTGCCACCATAACCAATCGTTGCCACATCGAATATTTCACTATAGCCAGATTCAAAATATGCGTTTTTACGTCGTAACTCGCGCCCTTCTTTAACCTGCTCAGAAAAACGTAAATTATCAATGCGTTTACGCAGTTCGAAAATCAATCCTGAGTTGCTGAGAATAGACAACTGATGGTAACTGTTTCCAACCGGAAAATAGACCTGCTTGATTTTGGAACTCGTTGTCTGGGTTTCATCTGATGACATCATCGCCATAAATCCGGATTTCAGATCGTCATAGCCGACAGCATTAATATCCAGTAATAATTTTGCTGGCCGGGCTATGAAAGCAATGGCTAAAAGAGATCGTCATAGCCGACAGCATTAATATCCAGTAATAATTTTGCTAACTCCGTATCAGCCTGGATATGTTCAACAACGGTCTTTCCATTCTCACAAATGATAGAAAGAAACTTATATACATCCAGTGCCGCAGCATTCCCAAACGCATCCATATTTACGCTGGTATTACCTGTTCGTAGATAGCCATCGGATCGTCGCTCTGCATCGGCAATGACACTGGTGACATAGCCATTTTTATTTTTCCTGGCACTGGGATGCGAAAAAGTACAGGGATGGGTTGATATCGACATTTGACGAGCTCTTTTAGCCGCATTTGGCAACCAGTTTTCCAGAGAAAATACTGACGCACATTCTTTCTCCACTTCCATTTTTTCTGCTTCACTCATGTCCGGACTGAGGTTCTTTTTTAGCCAGCCTTCTTTTCGTTCATCAAAAAAAGCTGTGATCGCGGGATCAAGCATCATCGCTCTCCTTTTCATATAATCCTAGTTGGTCATTGTATTGGTAAGCCTTGCTGTCACTGTCCGAATAAATATCCAGATTGATTTCGCCATAGCGAATCGCTGCCTGAGTCAACGACATATCAAATTGCTCACTGTGTTTTTGCAGTAAAGGCAGATAATCCCGCCGCAGCCAAAGCCGTTCCGATTGCGTTGCTATCAGCGGCTGCGTAGTAATTTTGTATGCGCCGTCCTGGTTAGGTAAGTCACCGTTGTTCTTATATTCAAACTTGCCCTGAGAATTACGCTCGGTGAAATAGCTGTCGCCTAGATGATTTACGATTCGGTATAGCTGATTATTTTTATTGCTTTGACGAAAACTATGAAGTTTTTGCGGTAAGGCGGTCAGATGCCAGTACCATCTTAAGTAGCCTTGCAAAGTATCTGGGCTTTGCCCATCGTAATATGTCAGTTGACTATCAATGACCGCATGTTCTAGCAAGGCCATCGGTGTTTGGCTGTTTTTCTGCCGCTCCTGAATTCTGGGAATGGCATCCAATCGCTCAGCTATACGCTTGATATCGACGATTTCAAATAGATTATGGCTTTTCATTGCCGCATATCTAATACGCTCGTCTTTATTTTTTTTAGGTAATTTTCCATTGCTTTCATAGCCCGGCCAGCAAAATCGGGGCTCTCTGGGTTTATCACCCTGTTTAATCGTGCGCAAGTTATATTGCAGGATGCTGATATTAGGCTGCTCTACCTCACTATCACGGTGCCGCCGAACCCGACCGGCTAACTGAATAATGGATCGATACGAAGATGGCTCAATAACAGCCCAGTCAAAGTCATGATCACGGCCCACTTCTTCTACTGGCGTCGCGACCAGAATAAACAGCAAATCTGTGATGGCTGGCTGCTTTTCTCTGATGTCATCTAAATGCTGACGGATAACATTGTTGCTAAAAGCCGCCGGTTCTTCATTGGGTTTTTCTTTGCGTTTTAGAATCGCATCAAGATGTTTTTCCTGCTCATGCCGAAGTAACAGGACTTGCCGGCTGTGATACGCCATCACTCGCACATCAATATTCTCGGGCCATTCATAATCAAGTAAAAATTGCGTCAGTTGCACACAGGGCTTGATATTGGCGATGCGAATAACACCAAAAGAAACGTTCAAGCCTGTTCTTTTCTCCTGGGTGTGATGCCGCTGATGGCTTTCCACCGTTGCCTGAGCTATCTGGCTAAACCAAATATCTCTTTTGCTAACTTTTTTACCGTCGCTCTCAGTTTGCATTGCCTGGTGGCAATCAATAATCATGGCTTTGCGTTTTGCAGGCTGCTTGCTTAATTTTTCAGTGCGTAGCTCAATAAACTTGTCATGTGCATTACGGTAATCCGCCAGGCAATATGCAATCTGCTCTGGATTGACCGCGAACTCGCCCGTTTTGGTGGTGAACTCATCGATCCACGCAGCGCCAATTAAAGGGCTGACATGGCGTGTCTGGCAAAACAGTGACCAGCCCTCAAGGTAGGCATTGAAATAACCCTCTGCCATTGCAGGCGGGATAGTCGCTGAAGAAATCATGACCTTTCGACCCAGCATACCTGCCAAATGAATCAAACGGCCGATGGCAATTAAATCACTACCAGTGAAATCATCCACTTCATCGATGACCAGATCAGATGAGAGCAAACGTAATGCTGGAAGAATGTAACGCCCTCCATGTGTTGTTTCTGTGGCAGCAATAATGTGGTCAATCGTGCATGCGAGCACTGGGGCATACAGTAACTTACGGTCTTTTGTCGTTTGTAATACTGTCGTTAAACCATCTACGGGCAGCTCAACGTCATAGATCACATCGTCTGAGTCGTCTAATAAACTTTGAGCTGATTCCGAGCCGGTGTTCGCCGTGCCATTTTCAGTATCCTGTTTTTGTTGGTAATGCAGGTCAGCAATGGCTTTTGAACCGATCATGACAGCGAGATCGCTGCCATCACTTTTGTTAAAAATACGTTCACGATACTCATCTCCGGTTTGCAAGGTGAGCGTGCGCAGACCCAACGCTAATATATAGCGAAGCGTGTCCCCCTCTTCGGATAACGCCATCATCACTTTAGCGTTGGCAAAAGTTTTACCGCAACCGGTACTGGCCATGTTGACGGCAAAGAAACCTTTTTTTGTTTCGCCACAGGCTTGTCGCCAGTCACGCACTTTTCTGGCGGCAATGTTTTGCCAATTAAATTTTTGTGGGCTTGGTCGTTTTAATGCAGTGGTATTAAAACTTGGTGCCAAGTCATTTTCGAATGCTGGCAACCTGCCCACCATTTTTTTGGCACTTTCATAGACACCTATCAGGTGTTGATCCAGAGCTTGTTTTGGAGATTTATCTTTTTGAGTATTTGCAATCAAGCCAGTGTCATTGTGCCAATGCCCCGTTTGCGTAATATCAAGAGAAGAAAAATAATGATCGCCCAGCATCAGTGATAAGCGGGCATGATGCAGTAAAACCCGGTAACTCCCATCCGCGTTGGCTTGGGTGATCATGTCCTGACAAGCCAGTAATTTGCCAGACCAACGTTTAAGTTGCGATAGCCATTTTTTTGAGTTTGTCAGCAGACCGCCTGGGAAGGTCAGACAAGTTATCAGCTCACCACCCTGCGGGTTCTCATACCCCCAGTTTTTGTCAATCAGTGTCAGTAAACCATCGAGGCTTTTACAAGAACTACCGCCATACAGATTGTCGAAATTTATCGGTAACTTATGATGAGAAACAATTAACCAGGAGACAAGTTGAGCAATGGGTGGCAGCTCCGCAAGTGGTTTTTCAAGCCCACCATTTAATGCTTTCAGTATCTTCGGCTCATCAATCTCGCCGTGAAGGATTTTGTTTAACCAGCCATCATCTGTATCTGAATGATCCGTATCTAGAATCAGTGCTTTGAATAGCAGGCAAGACACCCATTCATGACGTAACCGATCTGATGGGCTGCCTTTGAAATCCTTATCGAGCTTTTGCTGAAATCGGGCGTTAGCTTTACCCCAGTCATGTAACAACGCTGCCATACAGGTTAATGCCCGAATAACAGGCAATAACGGCCAATTATGGAGATCATCCCGCTGCAGTTGATTGGTCACCGTTCGGTTAACTGGCATTCGACTTTCATCCTCTCACCCTTTAGTCCTAAATACCGGGACTTTTAAAAATATTTTTCGATTATTTTTTTAAGTTCATTTTTGATTTCTCCACGCAGGGACTCTGGACCCAGCACTTCGATATCACTGCCAAAGCGCAGAATGTCACGGATGAGTTCGCGTGTGTCGCTGTACGGAACCGATAACAGGTATTCGTATTCGCAGTGTCGGTCCAGTCACTTTGTTGATTGGTGTGCCAGTTTTCTCGGCTGGTGCGTTTGGAGATGGCTTTGGAAAATTTGAGTCGAGCGATACCTGTTACCTGTCCGGCAAAAATGCCGTAACCGGTCATGACGTGGGCATTGAGTTGTTCAGTGTCAATATCGTAGGCGGTGTCGTGTATCTGTTTGGTCTGGCAAATTGCGTCGAGTGAAAAGGTTCGTAGGGCTTGGCGGTTGTGACACCACGCGTTGAGATACCATTTATCACGATAATAAACGAGGCGTTGTGGACTGATAATGCGGCTTTCTATCATATCTGTTTGCCATTGCCAGTAGTCGATTTCCAGTTGCTGCCTTTTCAATAGGGCATGAGCCACGTCAATAAAGTGCTCTGGTTCGCAGACGCGTTGCCACTGACTCGCGACTTTTATACGGTTCTGCCAGTCGTGTTGGCTGATATTTTGTTTAACAAGCAGTTGATGTAGACGTTCGGAAACGGAATATAGCAGTTGTTTTACGACTTCGGGTTGTAGAGTTTCGCTGAGCTGTTCAAGTAATGCGAGTGAGATAATTTCTTTGGCGCTGAACCAAAGACCCGGTAATTCATAAATTTCATTGGATTTAAGATCGTAAAAGTATCCATGACCCTTACAATTTTTGAGTGGTGCGCCCAAAACATTACAAAGATAATTTCGAGCAATATTGAATGTGTTTTTGCTGAAGTCGAACTCATTGAGAATAACGTTTAGCGGAACTGGATATCTTCGGATTGAGAAGAACTTATGTAAGGCATAAATACGTTCAAAATTCACAATTATTAGAATCCATTACAATCTACTCAGATCTTCCAAATAAAAGCTAATGTACATACGAGCCATTGAACATACAACTTATTGGAAGCTTTAACAAATCACCCTTTATTAGAATATATAAGCGAGGGGTTCTAACCAGATTTTATGGATACTTCAAAAAAGCCTATGGATTGCCCTGGAAATCTTAGACAACTTCCGACTGTTGTTTGGTAAGGCTTGATATTTTCAGACACTTTTATGATTCAGAATCAGGTTTCTTCTTATGATCCTTAATCTCTTCCCGAAGAACAATCACATCATCCGGAGCATCGATACCAATTCGCACCTGATTACCTTTAACTCCTAACACCTTTACTGTCACATCATCTCCTATAAAAAGTGATTCTAAGACTCGTCTTGTCAGTATCAACATATAAACCTCCTTGTTTAGTTACAATCACCAGCTTTCCGAAAGCCAGCATTTTGAGCTTCTAATTCAGTATTAAATGGCACAATGTTTTTCGGACTTACTTTGTCATTTGATGGGCAACCATCAGGTAAGTAGAAGATCTTAATGTTTAGATTGCCTCTAATTTCGATATGAGAAGTAATATCATTGGAGACAACTACTCTGGGAGTATTAATCACTTGTTCCACGCCGTCTGCACTATTTTTGTGACCCACTAACCATCTTCTTTGTCCAGTTACAAATAGATTGTGATGCCCCATGTGAGCTGCAATACGTTTATCACGTTCAAGTTCCCATTTGGAAACGGGATAAGCTTTATTCCACGCTATTAAAAGTTGCTGCTGCTGTTTAGACATATTCATATCGTATCGGTCATGCATATAGAAATACACTCTCGCCAAAAACCCCTTAATCTCATTTCGGGGCTCAACAACTCTATCTTTAAAATCCACTTTGAAATCACAAGCACCGTGTCGTTTAGGTGCAATAGGTAAGACTCCAAAATTGAAATTCTGCCTATCTGAATTTAGCTCACCCACTGTTGGCGTGAGGTTATGTAAATCTGCTTCCATGATGTTAAAGACAGGGTCAGTTTGTTTACAGTTAGACCGGCCACCGTTTTGCCAACATTGACGTGCACGACCAAAGTTCGATGCTGGGACGATGTGTTAAGGTGACTTTTAAGTGTTACTAATACTTATTTGGTACAGTTGCTGTGAAAACTAACTCCATAATTGAATAAAAAATGAAATGGCTGGTGCTCTCATATTATGAAAGTTGATTACTGACAAATTTTAATGAGGATACTTCCACGAAAATCTGATGGATGCTTGAGGTTTCTGAGTGGCAGAACTTAATAGCGAACTTGTCCCCTTCGATTGTGACAACCTTACTTCCCCTAGTGTGGTCTCTACACCATCAGTTCAGCTCTACCCACATATCGTAATTCTTACTACCAATACCAAAAAATCATTTATTACCCAGGCCTTTATTGCCCATGCCGAATGACCAGGTAAAACAGAGTGTTCTCTGAAGCGAAGGTTTGCTGATATGGAACTGATTTTTGCAACCGAGGATTTTAAGTTAAACGCAATCAGCTATCCCGGGTTTCCAATCCTGCTGGATCAAAATATGGAGTTCATAGAGGAAACGCATCAATTTCTTCTTCATGAATGTATCAAACGAGGTCGTGTTCAAAGCCCTCGTAGCTGGGCTGTTTATGGGCAGTCCTTATATGACTATTTCGGTTTTTTAGAAGGTAATAGATTCGACTGGAGAGAGTTTAATTATCATCGTAACCACACTATTTTGGCTGCATATCGTGACTGGTCATTAGGTGAGCTTGGACTGAATGCATCGACTGTCAATAGCCGGTTGAGGGTCATCATCCGGTTTTATATCTTTGCTGTAAAGCAGGGGTGGATTGATTCACTGCCTTATGACATGGATACAATTCGGGTGCGTCAGTCGAGAGGATTTCTTGCTCACACGGATGCTTCAGGTGGTCTTAAAATATCTCCCGACGTTATGCTTAAGACGCAGCCTACGGAAATACGAGTATTGTCTCGACAACAAGTGAAGGTACTTCTGAAGAGCATCAAAAACCCCACTCTTCTCTTAATTACGCGTTTGGCTCTGGTGACTGGTATGCGAAAAGAAGAGTTGGCGACATTCCCAGTGTCTTATGTAATTGAAACAGCTCAACATGAGATTTTCAAAGAGTTCGTTCGGGTGAAATTAGATCCCAAAACCATGAAAACAAAAGGTGGTAAAGGACGTGGTATTGATATACCGATTCGCATGATGGAAGACCTTCGTCAGTACGTGATTCACCGTCGAAGCGCTCTGGAGATTCTCAGTGGGCAAATGCAGCAGTCTTTATTTCTCAATAAACAAGGTCAACCTTGGGCAGATGGTGGCCGAGGATTGAACAACCTGTATAGGCGTTTAGGTCTTCCATTCAAAGTAACTCCGCACATACTCCGACATACGTATGCAACTCATACGCTATATGGGTTACGTGAGCGGCAAAGCCGTTTTGATCCGTTGCTCTACGTCCGCGATCGACTTGGTCATAGCTCGGTCAGCACAACAGAAAAATATCTGCACCTGCTATCAGAGGTTGAAGATGATCTTATGACGAACTACCAGCGGGAAATTGACGCTCTTTTTACGTAAATGTGGACAATGTAAATGCGAAAGAAGCAGTTCAAGCCTACTTTTAATGAAACCGTGGTTCAGCCAATCTATGACCATGTGACAAGCAATAACAATACTCTGGAGAAGCGCCCAGCGCAGACTTTAATTGAATTTGGAGAAAGTACAGTCAGTTTGCGCTACTTTGACTTTGCCCTGTTTTACGAAAAGGGTTGTGACGACATAGTATCGGCGTGCCAGCAGGTGATTGAAAGCATGGTGATAGCGAGCCGAAAAACGCATGGACAAACCCTTTCGATGACGAGCATTATCTCCTACTGCAATCGCGGTATGGCAACCTTCTTGCCTTTCTGTGCTGCATGGTCTCATGCTCTTAAACGCGATCTCACATTGGAAGATATAAAGCGTAATCTCATCCAAAAATTTATTATACATTTAGGCAGTACAGAGCTCAGTGTGACGTCGCAGAAAAACACCTACACATTGACTAAATCCGTTCTGATGGCACTGAGTCGTCAAAATCTTATATCACCTGATATTTTCCCTGCTAATCCATATCCAAAAATTAATCATCAAAAAAAGGGAGAACGAGCGCTGTCAAAAAGTGAGCGGGCGCAGGTTTTCAAAGCACTCGGATCTGAACTGCAATATATTGCCAGTGGAGAAGGCTCAATGTCATTTTATGAGCTTGGCATATGCGCGTTGGCAATTGCTGCGCGGACGGGGTTGAATCCTAGCCCACTGCTAGAGTTACCTATTGACTGTCTTCAACAACACCCATTGAAACCGTCACACCGTCTTCTGGTCAGTTTCAAACGCCGTGGTAAAAATACCCATATCCAGAGCATTCGTAAAAGCGAGACCTTAGAGTTCATTGTGCCTGTCAAGGCGACTCAGGTTTCTGTAATTATCGATCTGGTACTAACACGCAACAAAGAAATTCGTAAGCAGAGTAAATATTCTCAATTTTTGTTTGTAGGTAAAAGTCGTGGAGGAAGGTCTCGTGGAGAGAGCCGGCGACTTACTAACAGACTTCTGAGCTTAGCCGCCGATGAACTAATGAATAAATACAAATTGGAAGACGATGATGGAAATCCTATCAATTTGAATGTGATGCGCTTGAGGAAAACTTTTGCAAATCACATTTGGGAACTCTCAGGCCAAGATCCATTTGTTAGTGCCACAGTGTTAGGGCATGGCATGCGTGCACACAATGATCACTATCTGGAAGCCCCGCTAGAAGCAGAGAAGCATTGGAATTTTATGGGCCAGGTCCTCGTTGAGTCTCTTTTACAGGCTGGCAATGCAACTGAGGTGGTTAAAGAGAATACCCCCGTGGCGGGATGTAGCGACAACCTGAATGGAGACCGCGCCCCCAAAAATGGTAGTCACTGTACTAGCTTCTTAAACTGTTTTATCTGTAAGAACTTCGTGGTGACAGGTGATGATCTGTATCGAGTCTATTCGCTTTACTGGTTACTTGTTCGTGAGCGTGAGCGGATTGGAGTGCATAACTGGAGTCGATATTATGCACATATTATCAGGATTGTTGATCGGCAGATTGCTCCACAATTTGACGAAACGGAAGTTTTACAGGCTCGTGTAGATGCTAAGAATACCCCTCATCCATTCTGGCGAGATCCTCAGATGCTTCAGTTTGGCCTATGACGTTAGACGAAGCAAGAATTCATTGTGAAGTAACAGACTTCCTCCAGCGAGCAGACAAAGATGAGCCTGACGCTAACATGGTAGTTACTGCGAGGAGTCTAGAAGATGGGAGTCACATCCCGCTGAGCTGTTTTGGAAGCAATATATGGGTGCTTCCTAATGCACTGTTTCCCCACTACGCTGCAGATCACGAAAAGAGGATGAATTTCGATAGAGTCCCTCTAATTTTCCAGCGTATTTTGAAAATTATGGTGCTCCGTTTTTACTTCTATGGATTAGAAGGTAGTGTTCGCCCAAGAGGGAGTACTGTTATACAGTTTTTCTCTAATGCGAGCTTATTCCTCCGGTTCCTTGAGCAGCAAGGTTTTGACCGTCTCGACAGAGTGAATACACTGTTGACTAGCCAGTATGTGGAAACCTGTCGCTCAAAAATCAACCCCCAATCGGGCAAGCCCTTGCGTCCAAACACTTTATCCAATAGGTTTTTGGCGCTCGAGATGATTCACCAACTCAGCCGCCACAGCTTTGACGTAATGGCTCATCCTTGGCCGGAATCGTCTGCTACTTTACATTCTGGAGTTCTCGACGAAAACAGGTGGGTGGGAAAGACCCTCATTATCCCTGATGAAGTTCTATCAAACTTGTTCAGCCAAGCTTATAACTGGATAGAAAATGCAGAAGAATTACTTGAGCATCGTAATGCTGCACATCAATGCCAGCAGGTAGGATTGTTTTCCACAAATCTTAATATCAAACTTGCTCAGCGAGGCTATGGGGGTGGACTTCAATCCCTTAATAAGGATATTGCCAGGCTTCTGGATGCATGCATGTTAATAATACTCATTACCAGCGGTATCCGTCTTAGTGAGTTAGCCAGTTTACGGTCTGGGTGTGCCTCCACCACAGTTGGTGATGATGGCGAACGCTATCACTGGATCAATGGTTATAGTGACAAAACTCATGAAGGGGAAACCAGTTGGCTTGTGCCGGCGCTTGCGCATACTGCAATTAATCTAGCTGAGCGAATAACTAAGCCACTGACAGAGGTGGTTCAGGCCGAAATAGATAGGCTTTCTGAGCATAACAAGCATTGCCCTGAATTGTCTGTGTTGAAGCAACATCAAGATATTCTGTTACTTGGGCACTCACACAAATACGATCGTATCAAAACGCTTTCCGGAGCAGGCATTCGAAGCAGACTAAACAAATTTGCCGAAATACACGGAATCGACTGGCGTTTTACGCCTCATCAGTTCAGGCGCACTTTTGCCGTTTATGCCGCTCACTCAGCGTATGGTGATTTGCGCTATTTGAGAGAGCATTTCAAACACTGGAGCCTCGACATGACTGCGCTTTATGCCGTTAACGAGAACCAGGATGCTGAAATTTATGATGAAATACTTGCTTCCGTGCGAAACATTAAAATCGATGTTTTAGATCATTGGCTGAATCAGGACACCCCAATCAGTGGAGGTATGGCTGAGCCAATCAAAAACTTCCGTAATCGTCAGGAAGTGCTCACAACTTATAGTGGGCGACGAGAAATGGCAGAGAAACTTTCCGGGCAAATCTCAATCCGAAGTACAGGCGTTGCGTGGTGTACGGCCGATTTCAGCGGTTGTAATGGCGGCCAAAGCGTCGATACAACACGTTGCGCGGATTGCAAACAATCAGTTATCGACGATACGAGACAGACCATATGGGAAAGCATCTATGCGCAACAGGTGGAATTACGTCAGATAGATGATATTGGCCCATCCGGGCAGGAACGGGTTGAGCGTGACATCAATCGCTGTAAAAAAGTGCTCTCTGATTTAGGCGCTGACCCCGAGAGGTTAAGCCGCCATGGCTGAGTCATCTAGAGGAGAACAAACCCGAAATATCATACGCCAGGCAATTACTCGCATTGAAAAAGGTCGCCCTAAAGTTGTGAGCACTTCCTGACGATTGTCTGTTGCTGCCGTGGCAGAGGAAGCAGGAGTAAGTCGAGCAACCATTCATAACAACTATCCAGATATGGCAGACCGTATCCGGACAATACTAGGTAAACAAAATCGCATACAACGCAATAAAAAACATGAAGCACTGCGATTGGAAAAGGCAAAAAATCGGCAGCTACGCACCGAAAATGCTGAGCTTCGCACTAAGATTAATGTCTTGGTTTCTAAAAATCGAGCTCTGACTGATGAACTCCACGAGACTCTTGCGATAGCAGGTTCAGCAAATGTGAGAATTTTAAAACCAAATAGCTCTACATAGCGTCAGCAGTAACGAGGCAATCCAGTTAAATAAAACGCGTTTTATGATTAGTTGCTTAATTTCGTAAAGGACAATGAAGCGACAAGATAGAAGCCTCATTGTAAGGCCCTGGTTGGTTTAAATGGTAGTAATCGTTACAAAATAGTAGTACACTTTACACTATGTCGTGGTTATTACTAATACTCTCCCTCCCCACTGAAAACGCAACGGTGCGTATGCGGGCATGGCGTGCCATTAAGGCGCTGGGGGCCGCGTCGCTGCGCGATGGTGTCTATCTGCTGCCAGCTCATCCGGATCATTTAGACAAATTGGAGGCAATAGCCCACGATGTCCGCGAGTCTGGGGGTATTGCCCATGTGCTCGCCACTGACGGATCGGAAGCCCAAGATTTCTCTGCCTTATTCGATCGCTCGGATGACTATGAGGCTTTGCACTTGGCCATCGCAGAACTACGGGCAATGTTGTTGCCAGAATCGGTGATGGATGTCATAAAGGAAACGCGCAAGCTGCGTAAACGCCTCACAAGACTGTCACAGATTGACTTCTTTCCGGGCGCTGTTCGTGATCGAGTTGACCGGGCGTTACAGGAACTGGAAACCGATGCCAACCGGGTTTTATCGCCTGATGAACCATTACCCGCTTCAGGCATTATCCATGTTCTCGACCCAGCCGATTACCAGAGCAGGCTCTGGGCAACGCGTCGTCGGCCTTGGGTGGACCGCCTGGCCAGCGCTTGGTTGATTAAGCAATTCATCGATCCGCAAGCGCACTTTGTGTGGTTGAACTCTCCAGACGACTGCCCCGATAACGCGCTGGGTTTCGATTTCGATGGGGCCACCTTCACCCATGTGGCTGAAAAAGTCACCTTCGAGACTTTACTGGCGAGCTTTGACCTGCGTCATGTGGCTCTGCAACGGATCGGGGAACTGGTGCACTACCTTGATGTAGGCGGCTACCAGCCACCGGAAGCTTCCGGAGTTGAGTACATATTGATGGGCCTTCGTGAGACTCTCAACGACGATGACCAGCTATTGCTAGCTGCCAATCAGGTGTTCGACAGCCTGTACACAGCCTACAATAAAGGGGAATAGAGTATGCAGGAACCTTCATCTGCTCCTGACTTGGTGGACCAAAAGACCAAAGAAACAACAGCAAGCAACATCAACAAATTCGGCCACCACATTTCGTTCAGGGAGGCTGTGCGCGTTTGGTTACGTATTGCCATGCTGAGCTTTGGTGGCCCTGCCGGCCAAATCGCAGTCATGCACCGCATTCTGGTGGATGAAAAACGATGGGTCAGTGAAAGCCGGTTTCTTCATGCGCTTAATTACTGCATGGTTCTACCTGGGCCGGAAGCTCAACAACTTGCCACCTACATCGGCTGGCTGCTGCATGGTGTCCGGGGCGGGTTAGTCGCGGGTGGTCTGTTCATACTGCCGGGCTTTTTAAGTATTTTGGTGCTCAGCGTTCTCTATGCAGGGTTTCAGGATGCAACTATGGTGCAAGCCCTGTTTTTTGGCATCAAGGCAGCTGTGCTGGCAATCGTTATTCAAGCGGTTATTCGTATCGGCAAGCGTGCCCTCAAAAATGCCTATATGTACACACTGGCTATCACTGCTTTTATTGCGATCTTCTTTTTTGCCGTGCCATTTCCGATAGTGATACTGACGGCTGCTTTCATTGGTTTGTTGGGAAGATATGTAGATCCAGAACGCTTTATGATCATCAAAGGGCACGATGCCCCGGAAGAGACTGATCGTGCGATCGACAATATGATCGATAGCGGCCAAGCAAACCATACCAAGGCAACACGTAATCGGGCATTTAAAGTACTCGCGGTCTGGCTGCCGTTGTGGTTCGCACCGCTAATTGTTTTGCTTATGACACTGGGGTATGACGATGTCTTTACCCAGATAGGTCTTTTCTTCAGTAAGCTGGCAGTCGTCACCTTCGGTGGTGCTTACTCAGTATTGGCTTACATGGCGCAGGAGGCTGTACAGAATTACGGCTGGCTATCGCCGGGAGAAATGCTGGATGGCCTGGGCATGGCAGAATCGACGCCCGGCCCCCTTATTCAAGTAGTGCAATTTGTCGGTTTTATGGGCGCTTTCCGGGATGCCGGACTGCTCGATCCCTTTACAGCAGGTATTCTCGCATCGCTCCTGGCGACCTGGGTTACCTTTGTTCCCTGTTTTCTGTGGATATTTCTGGGTGCGCCCTATGTGGAAACGCTGCGCGGAAATAAAGCAGTTAGCGCAGCCCTGTCGGCGGTGACCGCTGCAGTAGTTGGCGTCATGCTTAATCTGGCCATCTGGTTCGCTGTACATGTGGCTTTCGATGAGGTTAATACAGTTCAGACCTTTGGTATACAGTGGTTATTACCAACATGGAACACCATTCAGATTTCCAGCATTGTGCTGGCTCTGGGAGCTTTTATTGCAATGCTGCGTTTCAAGGTGGGCATGTTGCCGGTGATTTTTGTCACTGCGCTGCTGGGTATCATTTATTACCTGTTATTTGGAGGCGCTCCAGCACCGTAAAAGGCTAACCGATGCGGTGAGTATCCGGTTCGTCAGGTTGAATCTCAAACAATTTAAAACCCAATCGAAAAACTTAATAATGGAGGATCATTATGAAAACCCATCCGCTTAAAATATTTATTATCACCGCTCTGCTGATGCAGGCACCAGTTGCTTTCGCTGATGCGCCCGGCAGTCTAGATCCAGAAATCATCAGTAAGGCTGCGGACACACAGGCGACGGTCAAACCGGACGGCGTAGTTCGCATCGGCTGGCAACGCGACGATGTGCCGGTCTTGGTAGATGGAATACGGCTCCCGACACCAGCAGGTTTGGGCAGTTGGGCTGCGTTCAAGACAGTTCCGGATGGCGGCGTGATGCTGATGGGTGACACAGTGGTATTTGAGGATGAAATCACTCCGGCAATGGATGCGGCTTTCGCCCATGGTCTCGAAATCACTGCGCTGCATAACCATTTTATATTTGATCGACCTCCTGTTTATTTTATGCATATCGGTGGTCATGGTGAGAACGCTGAAAAGCTTGCCGAAGGCGTCAAGGCCATGTGGGATGCCATAAAGAAGGTTCGCGAGAAACACGCCACACCGGTAGAGCGCTTTCCTGGCAGTGTGCCCGAAATCACCGGGGAGTATGACATAGCGTCGCTGGAAACCATTTTGGGTGTCGAAGGCAGTCTCAATGGTCAGGTACTAAAATTTACTTTTGGCCGCAGTGCCACCATGCATGGTACTGAGTTTGGTGCATCAATGGGATTAGCGACCTGGGCGGCCTTCACTGGCAATAAAGATCATGCAGTCGTCGATGGGGATTTCGCCATGACCGCTGGCGAGGTTCAACCTGTTATGCATGCTCTACGCGACGCCGGTATCCATATCGTTGCTTTGCATAATCACATGATTGGCGAAACGCCGCCCTATTATTTCTTGCACTACTGGGGTAACGGCGATCCTGAGGTATTGGCACGGGGGCTTCATGCTGCATTAGAAGCTCAAAAAAACGCCGGCACAAGCCATTAAAGGAGCAAAACATCGACTTACGAATGTTTTAGCTATTGGATTCCTGATGGCATCCACGGTGTGCGGGTCATCCCTTGGCTTGTTCTGTTGCCAATACACCTGTCAGTCATGCAAGTGGTGTTCAGGCCCCAGATACTGGGGATAGTGGATGGCTTTCCGTATGAAGTTGCGCATAGATGATAAGTACATGGAGAAGGGATCTTCGACCCCTTCCTTGTACCTGCGCGACTGCACAGACTGGCTTGGACGAGAATACGTTGCGAGACATCTTCAATACTCGCACCGATTCTTTTAGCTGCTGAAACCGCTTCGAGACGCCTCGCATTATAAGTATCGACAAGCTTAACTTGAATTAGAAAGAGTTATATGAACATATATGTATATAAAGCAGTCAGTTAATCATATATAACATGTTGCTAAGTCAACATAAGATATGCTCCCATTCAATGCGTTCGGCACGATTGCGTTGCCCTTCTGCTCTTACTGCATAGCCGCATGATTTAAAGTTTACCCTCCCCCCAGACTTTCCTAACCATTTCCAATGACATGTACAATAGGTAGTCCCTACATTATTTCGATCATAATAAATTTGTTCTCTAGCAATAGATTTTGCCTGTTCGAAGGCAGCTGGAGGTTGTGCAAATGCTTCAACACTAAACAAAAAAAATAAAACAATAAGCATTGGTTGATATTTATTTCCAAAAAAGAATTATGTACTTGTTGTCCAGATAGACACTTAATTACTGGTACTAGAAACAGATTGGCGGCAGGCAATCAAAGTCCATTAGTATCGGTTAATTGTTACACCAATTGTGTAGAGTTTTAGGAATCATGATGTCAATTGTGGAAAGAATTAGGAGTTGAATGGTGGTGTCAGCTCAAATGTATACTGATTTAATATAATCGCCCGTAATCTGGCCCCCCCTCGGGTGCTGTTTCCTGAGGGAAAAATCTCTAATCAGTTTTAGGAATTTTGCTGACTATTGTGGACAGGTTTAGGAGAGTCACTCGTAATCTGAAGCTGTTTTCTGTGGGAATCCACTTCGATCACCTGGTATTCAGCTGCTCAATTGTATACAAATTTAGGTGGTCCGCGATGAAAGGCCTGTCAATTGTGGAAAGATTTAGGAGAATCACGCACCTCCTGGACTTTCTGTAGCTGTTTCCTAGTGGAAACACCCGGTTTTAGCTGGAATATCGAGGATGGTCGATCAATTGTGGAGTAATTTAGGGGGGAAGTGTTCAAATATCCTAAATTTGTACACAATTAAGATAATGATTCACATTGAATAGCTTAACGTATGATTTGACTACAGATTACAGTGACTCTAGCACATCATTAGCCTTCGATTACTGAAAATTTAACTGCTACTATAAGATCATGTGCTCACACTTTGATCCAGTGCTCGATTCTGCAAAGCTCGATACCTACTTTGGTGTCGAGCCACAGCTGCCTTTAGATTTAAAAGATAGCCTCTGGCCAGGCTACATCGGTCCATTCATACGCAAACATGAATTTGCTGATGTAGGCGATGAAGCCGTGCCAGATAATGAGTTGCTGATTGGTAGCTTTGGCCTCATTCCTCATTGGGCTAAAGACACTAAAATTGCTCGTAATACGTTCAATGCTCGGTCAGAGACGGCGGACATCAAACGCAGTTTTCAAATTGCGTGGAAAAAAGCCAGGCACTGCATCATTCCAGCTGAATCGATTTATGAACCGGACTGGCGCTCTGGCAAGGCTGTAGCCACGCGAATCGTTCGTACTGATGGTAAACCAATGGGCATCGCCGGCTTATGGTCTGTTTGGAGAAATCCAAAAGATGGACAGGATTTGCATAGTTTTACCATGTTGACAATTAATGCCGATCAACACGATTTCATGAAACATTACCACCAACCTCAAAAAGAAAAAAGAATGATCGTCATCCTTCAGGATGATGATTACGAGGCTTGGTTATCTGCTGCTGCAGAAGAAACTCGGCAGTTTCTAAATCCGTATCCGGCAGAAAGCATGATGGTTGATTAAAATCAATTAAAGTATTTCGTGTTCACACATTAGTTTATTGTGTTGTTTTGAAGGCATTAATCGCCTCGCCTCTGTAAATAATTCATGATAAATCGTTGTAATATAATATCTTTTAACTAAATATCTGTCGTGATCTTCCATTAGTTTATTGTGTTGATCGTCTATTAGTTTATTGTGCTGTTTGTGTAGCACAAACAATCGCACCTCAAATAATCATATAAACTTAACCGTTATATATGCGAGTTTTTCATCATGGTCTATGACATAAAAAGTCTTGGCTATTTATTATCACAAGTGGGCCCGGTACATTATCTAACAGCTGCAACCGGCCTATCGATACCCAGGCCGAGCGATAACATACCTGCCCTCTGGTATTCCAGCACATTATCAAACTCAGAGAGCTGGATAATTGCCGGTCGAGACCTAGAATCTACCAATGAATTGCTGGGAGCTACTGGCCTATGGGACGCAACTGAAACCATCGCACGATACGGGGTCAGGCTCCCTGTTGTCTGGGCTGCTGACCATGAGCGCTCTCTATTCGATCTGCTGATTAATTTCTGTGAGTTTAAATCCAAACCCGTGCCAAATATTCAGGTCAGTGATATCGATGACGTGGTTGATATTCAGAGGATGAATGAGTTAATTGGATTGTGTCATCCTTTAATATCACCCCAAGGTCTGGGGAGAATTGAAGTGTGGCTTAGCAGTGGTTATTAAGGGGCGTCATTACCGGGGCCACATTAGTATTGAGTTTAGGAGCATCTATCATGCAAAAGGCGCGTATTTTAAACATTAATGGCTGCCAGACGTTAGAACTACCAAGCCAGGTTACGTTCCCGGATGGTGTGCAACAGGTAGAGGTCGTGGTTAAGGGCAAATCAAGGATCATCACGCCTGTAGGCGCAACATGGGATGATTTTTTTCATGGGGAAGGTGTTAGTGAAGACTTTATGGTGGAGCGCGATCAGCCAACACCCATTATTTAGCGCAAACACCCCGTATTTAAGGCTTAAAACAAATAAAATCAGCTTCGGGAATTACACATGGTTGGTCGGGGATCACACATGGGATTTCGGCTATTACACATGAACTAATCTCAAAATAGGCTCAAATGTACACAGGGCTAATTAGCATAAAAGACAAAACCTCTGAAATTCACCTTTTCCCCAATCTAAAATAGAAATTTTCTGAATTTCGGCTATTACACATGGGTTTCGGCTATTACACATGGCATTAGTTATTGAGAGATTCGGGCTATTATAATGTGAAGTGTTAAGGGGTGTTTGTATGGCTAATGTTAGAGTTGTTTTATGCCGCAAGAAAAAATACGTGAGCTTACGATTAAAATCGCAAATGGCGAAATCAAGCGCACCCCAGATATGCCGACCGTTTGGGCTCCTTTTCTGAAGAGAGCTAAATCCAAAAAATGACATCAGAGAACAATAGCAATGATTTAATTTTGGTAGTTGATTTAGAGGCCACCTGCTGGAAAGATAAAATCATTTCAGCAGGTCGACTGCAAACTGTAGATGAGATGGAAATCATTGAGTTCGGCATTGTTTTCGCTCAAACGGATGGCGCCGCGATTGATTCCAAATCGTTCATGGTCAGGCCTGTTAAACGTCCTGTTCTCAGTTCTTTTTGTACTGAATTAACCACTATCACCCAACAAGATATTGATACTGCCCCCACTTACCTTGTAGCGGTGAAACAAATTGATGATTGGCTTTCACCGTACAGCTTTTACGCATGGGGTTCATGGGGTAACTACGATCGTAAACAGTTGGACGCCGAAGCTCGGCATCATGGCCGAACACCTGTATTTGCCTATTCCCCACATCTAAACCTAAAGCAGCTGTGGCGAAAAGGTAGGGTTAATGCCCGTCGCGGTGGACTACAAAATGCATTGAAATTTCACAACCTCCCCTTTGTGGGCACTGAACATCGCGGTATTGATGACGCTCTCAATATCGCTAAATTACTACCTTTTATTGATTTTGAGACAGTAGAATGAAAATTCAATTCGCATCTGATTTGCATCTGGAGATGTCAATGTCGATGTCAAATAAAACGCTATACTCGTTTGAGCCGACCGATGCTGACGTTATCGTTTTAGCGGGCGACATTCATAGTCACGTTAAAGGTGTTAAATGGGCTGCTCAGGTGAGCCGAGATCTTAAAATACCGGTTATTTGTGTAGCAGGAAATCACGAATATTATGGTAAAGAGTATTTTCAAACGTTGCAGGCAATGCGGGATGAGGCAGAGTATTATCCCAACGTTCATTTCCTGGAAAATAATTCGGTCATAATTGATGGAGTCCGGTTTTTAGGCAGCACTTTATGGACCGATTTTTATGGTGACGGATCTATCAGTATCGAACAGAACCTGAAATATGCGGCATTTCTCAACGATTTCCGAAAAATAAAATATAGCGATCGGCCATTAAAGCCTACTGATCTCATCGACATTCACACCAAATCTAAAAAGTGGTTAACTAAAGAGCTTGGTACACCTTTTGATGGAAAGACCGTTGTTGTAACGCATCATGGGCCCAGCCGACTAACACAGCACAAAAGATTTGAATTTGATGCCATATCTGCATGTTTTTTGACGAAGTTAGATCATTTAGTTGAGCAGGCTGACCTATGGATATACGGCCATAGCCACAGCAATCTCGACACAATGATTGGAGAATGCAGGTTGGTCAGCAATCAATACGGTTACCCACGCGAGGGTGTTCCCGATCATCAACCCTACGACCCGGCATGGGTAGTAAAAATTTAGTTTCGCAAAAGTTTTTAAAGATGCGTGGCAGCAATGAACAGTGAAGTAAGTGAATCAATGCTATTTGCTGCCCTGGGCTTTAAGTGGGAGAGACCTGCCATACCCATATCTCCGCCAATTCACTCAATCGAACGAGTCGCCTATCGATTTCAGCGAATGCTCCCTGAGTTTGTATGGGACGCCAGTATTTTGGAAGGTAACCCGATTACCTTTCCAGAAGTTATGACATTATTAGATGGGGTTACCGTTGGTGGACGAAAAATCTTAGATCAAGATCAAGTTTTGAACCTTATTAATTGTTCAAAACATCTTTTTAGACTGATCAAGTCTGGAGAGTTTGAATTATCCAAATCAATATTTATTGAATTAGATTTCATCCTCTCTCGCAATGTGGCAATTGAGTGCGGGGTGTTTCGAGGTGGGGGGCAAGAAACTAGCTTTACGCCCGAGGTCAGCCTAGGAAGTCATGGACGCCACACGCCGGTTCAAACAGTATCCGGAGCGCCCAAGCTTAACCGGATTTTTAAAGAAGGTATCTCATTATTGGCTCACTGCGAGCCAGTTGAAAGAGCAACAGCATTTTTCCTGTTTGGAGCATTGCAGCAATTTTTCTTTGATTGCAACAAGCGCACTTCACGATTTATGATGAATGGCATTTTAATGTCAAATGGCATAGATGCAATCAGTGTGCCTGCAGCAAAAGCTCAGGAGTTTAATGAGAAAATGGTTCGCTTTTATCTGACAAAAGATGGTACCGAAATGATGAGCTTTTTATTAGATTGCCACCCTGAGGCTGAAGTAATAAAAAATTAAACTTTCATACTTTCAATGTTTTTACGGGTTACTTTTAGATCGTCAATAAAACCAGTAATGTTGGCCTGCTCCAACTCATCAAGCCTTACGACCCTGCGTGGGTGATAGAGCTGTAGCCTTACTCAAGCCTTCGACCAAAAGCCGGCCTCAATAACTTTACGCGTTCAGGATCGATGCAGAGATTTTGATTGATTACGCTATCTGAATGAACCAATGAAGCGGCTCTTGCTCGCTCAATGTGTGCTTTCTGAAGTTCAGCCTTCTCTTTAAGGGCCACATCCATGCCCGAAAGCTTACTTGCTATAGGTGGTTTCTTCATATTTCTACCTAAATATAACTTATGATAACCAATATAAAAGGAGGTTAGAGATGAAACAATTAAACACTGATTTCTGGCTCGCCATAATAAGCCTACTTGAAAAGATAAGCGACATGATAGGTGAGATAGAACTCCCTATTTCTGCGGTTATAACAGGTAATGCTGCTTATCATTATCACACACTGCTAGGATCGCCTGAAAAATTGGACATCTGCTTTGATCGCGGCGTCATACTACCCCCCGATCTAAAAGTGAAATACTTTAGTAATGGTATTGAACGGAGCCTCACTATCAATCGTAAATACAATGAAATAAATGAATTTGTTTTCCCTGAAACTATGGATGCTATAGATTTAGGGCTTATCGGACCCAATAAAAACATCAGCCTGAAAGTCATATCGGCAATAGATGTTGCCGTAAGTCGCTTGAGTGACACTGGACCCGATGACACTAGGAATGACGATATATTGAAATTATCGAATATAGGAAGTTTTAATAGAGAAGAATTCCAGCAGCATGCTGAATGGGCATTGTCACAGTATTTTGGAGATACCACGCGGTTTCATATACGGCTTCATGATGCCTGCAGTACTATGACTACTCTCTCAGGACGTTAAAGATTATTTCAATCTATTGAGGAAAATGCAGCGCTGCTAGAAAAACTTGGTCTGACTGATTTAATTTTTCAGACTTTCAACTGTTTGACGGCACCCTTTCAGAAACTCTATAAATTCACCAATGCTGGCTTTCCCCAAATCTCTTTCCCACCTATCATCAAAATTTTCATTTCGAGATAGGCGCATCTCTGAGAAAAAGAATCTTCTCTTCCCTGGGGGAGTGGATATGTCGTCGGGACGCTTGCCTGTGATCCTGCTGACATCCATGGCCAGGCTGTCCATTATCTTTAGTGCATCGGCATTTACATTAATTAGGTTTCGGATCACAGATCTCTTTACCTGGTCTGATTGCATCTCCAATGCACTGGCCAGGTCGAGCGGCGCCCACTGTTGAGCTTTCTCTATTAAATCATTCAAACGATTAACCGAGTCCTGAATAGCTCGCTCATACCAATAACAATTCTTCACATCATCAACCACCGGAACGAGCTCGTTATTTTCAATTAACGAGAAATGGTGATTCGATTGCGCGAATACTGAAAACCGTTGGCCTGCAAATCCATAGGAGTAGGCTTTATGGTTGTGTCCGTGCAGCCACACATCGAAATCAGTCAGCCCTCCCGTACCCTCTAATGGATGTGCTAAATCTTGATTAAACCTCTGCAACCTAACATCACTCTGCCTCCACTCCTTCCGCTTGATAAATTTCTGTTCATAAGGGTTTCCATATCCCCCGAGACGCATAGCAATCATATGATCATCCATTGCCTCTCGGCTGGGCACTTGGAGGAGATTATAAGCATGCAGATCCGCTTCACGCCGGCCCAACTCACTGTCTCTGACCACTTCCAGGGTTGGGGCGTGATGGGTCACAACAAGTGTTTTGCCATCGAACGGCTCAGCTAACGATTTTTCGATAAAAGCCAGTGATTTTTCATGGAACCACAATGCAATTATTGGGTGAAATTTACCTTTGGACGCGATGGTATCTATGGTCCAATTATCCTCAATGGTCTCATGAACCCATGGATGCATCCCCGCACTTTTTGCCAGTAACTCTACAATCTTTTTTTCGGCAAAACGACGATGCTCAGGATTTAAAAACCAAGACTCAGCTCCGATTTGAATATAATCATTAATCCAGCGTTCACACTCTAATACCAGCCTTGGATGCCAGTGGCCATAGTTGGTCCAAAATGTTGATCCGACAGATCGCGTGTCACCGATAACAAGTTTTTCATCATCAAGGACGTGACAGTCGGGATATTGAGATGCAATTTCCTTAATAGCAGCAACTGCGTCTTCAACATCTCGCCCCCAGTAATCATGATTTCCGA
>JAMDEF010000093.1 GCA_023488305.1 Gammaproteobacteria bacterium
GCCTATCGAAGCTGAGCCATATTGAAACCGATTGCATCCATAACCAAGGTATTGATACGTGCCATTTGAGCATCACTCAAAGGCGTAGTGACAACATTACCTTCAGCATCTGCCGACGTTGGTTCATCAACAAGTACAGCAACACTTAACTTACGAATACTGCCGGGGGCCAATCGACTATGACTGATAGTACGATCCAATTCGAAATTACGGGTACTACGGCGTGTGCTTGAACCAGGAGTAACCGTTTCAGCTACCACCGCGCCATCAGCACCGACGTTTTCTTGAACTGCTTGCTCCGGAGCAATACCACCACCAGGAGGCTGGTTGGTTAATGCACCCGGTACTCCCATCGGACCAAGCCCGCCCACACGTTCTTCCTCAGCCAATTGCTCGCTTCGCAAAGCTGCCAGATCGGGGTTATAACTTTCCTGTGTTTGTTCGGTGACAGTAAAGTCAACATCGGCAACAACCTGTGCTCGCACGCCATTCATACCAACGATCGGCGTTAAGATATCTTCAATACGGCTGATATATAGTTGTTCCAGCTTTTGGGTAAACTCAAGCTGTGTATCGCTTAATGCCATACTGCTGCTGCGTTCAGGCTGGCTGAGCAAGTTACCACGTTGATCGACTACAGTGACATCCGAGCTTTTCATATTCGGTACGCTGGCAGCCACCATATGGGTAATCGCCGCGATATGGCCACGCTCCAATGTTCTTCCTGCATACAGATTGACCACAACTGAAGCGGTTGGCGGTTTACGTTCACGCACAAATACGGATTGTTTGGGAATCGCCAAGTGGACACGGGCACTGCGGACATTTTGCAATTCAGATACTGAACGAGCCAGTTCCTGTTCCATAGCACGTTGATATCGCGCCTGCTCAATAAACTGGCTGGTACCAAAGCCCTGTTCCTGACTGAGTATTTCCATACCTTGAGCACTGCTGCGTGGTAAACCTTCGGCAGCTAGACGCAAACGTAAACCTTGCACATCTGAAGCCGGAACCAACAGCGCACCTGTAGTTGGGTCCAACTTATAATTGATTTTCATCTGCTGTAATACTGTGGCAACTTCTGATGATTCTTGCGCCTCCATTCCTGAAAACAGCACTTGATATGAAGGTGTTTGTGACCACATAAAAACATACCCGCCCACGGCAATACTGGCGGCAATAGCCAATAAGAACATGATCTGTTTGGTGATTGGCTGACGGGAAATATTATTCTGCATCACCGCCAATGGTGTGTTGGCAGCAAATGTGTTCATTTTTGTAGCAGGTGCATTTTCCATATTTCGGCTCTTCAGTTAAACCAACACCATTAAATCGACATTCTCATGACTTCTTGATAAGCCTCGATTAGCTTATTCCGGACTTGAATCGTCGCATCAAATGCCACACTGGATTTTTGGGAGGCAATCATTACATCGGCTAAACTCACATTCGGATCACCTAATTCAAAAGCCGTTCTTAATTGACCTGCCGTTTGTTGTGTTTCATTTACTTTATCAACGGCATTTTTCATCAAGTCCCCAAAATCAACGCGCCCACTAGCCAGATTTTGCTCTGCCGGCATCGGCATCGCTTGATTAGCTTGCGTTTGCATTGCCCGCATTTGGGTTAACAGCTGATTCGGATCAATGGCTTTTATCATCGGTTTGTTCTCGCTTTGTATTTTTTATGTCGGACTGAAATAGCTTATGCAGACTTCTTGCCAAACTTTCCGGGAATAGCAAGGCCTTGTTCCCTAAAACGAGAGATTTTGTAGCGTAACGTACGTTCACTGATGCCTAATTCTTTTGCTGTCTCACGCCGACTACCACGATGTTTGGCCAATATGTCGAGAATATGACGCTGTTCATGACTGCGTAAGTCATCGCTATTGTCTTTCAGAGCTTCAGGTTCAATGGTTTCGATTATCGGTGCCGGTTTTACGGCGTCATCAATTTGATGTGTACCGCCCATCGCTTCATAAGCCAGATCGTCGGCTTTGATAAGTGATCCACTCTGCAAAATCAATGCACGTTGAATCACATTATCTAATTCACGGACATTGCCTCGCCAGCTATGCTGAGCCAATTTACTTTGGGCTTCATTATCAAAATGCGGCGCGACTCTGCCGCTATGCTGACAATGACGTTCCAGCAGTTGTTGAGCCAAAGGAACAATATCTTCGGCACGTTCTCTTAATGGCAACAACTGCAAAGGAAAAACATTTAAACGATAGAATAAGTCTTCACGGAATCGACCGGCTTTGACTTCTTCGCGCAATGTACGGTTAGTAGTGGCCAATACACGGACATCCAGCGATAAGGTTTTACGACCGCCTAGGCGCTCAACTTCACGCTCTTGCAATACCCTAAGCAATTTAGCCTGCAATGAAATATCCATTTCGGTAATTTCATCCAGCAGAATGGTGCCTTGGTTGGCCTGCTCAAATTTACCGGCATAGGCTTGTGCCGCCCCGGTAAATGCTCCTTTCTCATAACCAAATAAGGTTGCTTCAAGCATTGACTCCGGGATAGCTGCACAGTTAATTGCCACAAATGGGCCGTCTTTGCGAGAGGAATGACGATGGATAAAACGCGCCAGTACTTCTTTACCAGTACCACTTTCTCCATTGATTAAAACGGTTGCATCGGTTTCTGCCACACGCTTTGCCAATGACTGTAAATCGACAGAAGACTTAGCGACCGCCACCATATCATCACTGGCGGGTAAGGTACGCACATAACGTTGCACACGCTGTAGCAAATCATCCGCTTCAAATGGTTTCATCAAATAATCGCAGGCGCCTTCATGCATTGCTTCTACAGCACTTTGCACGGAACCATAAGCAGTCATCATGACCACCGGTAAAGACGGCAACATGGCACGAGCTTTTTTCAATAAGGTATGCCCATCCATCGGCTGCATTTGCAAATCGCTGAGCAATAAACTGATTGGTTCATTTGCCAATTTATCCAGGGCTTTCTGTCCGTGGTCGGTTGCGGTGACCCGGTAGCCAGCAAGTTCAAGTGTGTCACATAAGGCAATGCGTAAATTAGCATCATCTTCCACTACCATAATCATTGACTGCGTCATGACTTCACTCCTGATTGCGTTGATTCCTGAGACATATTCATCGGACGATAAACGGGCAGACGCAGACAAAATGTACTGCCAACACCTTGTTCACTATCCAGCCATAACAGGCCTTTATGTGCTCGGGCGACGGATTGCACAACCGCCAAACCGAGACCGGTTCCGGCTGATCGGGTGGTATAGAATGGTTGCAAGATTTTGTCGTAATCCGCCTCAGCGATACCATCGCCGTTATCTTCAATGCTGATTTCAATAAATTGCTGTTGATCTTCTTCAGCATAGTCGGCGTGGATTGTTATTTTTCCGTCTTCACCACAGGCTTGACGGGCATTATTCAATAAATTATTCAAAGCACTGACTAATGCCGGCTGACTGCCATAGACATAGCCGTCATTGACTTGATTAATTACTTGCACATTCAGCGATTCGCTTTCTGGCTGGGCAATAAATTGTTGTACCAACTCATCGATTAACTCGCTCACATTGACCGGAGCAGTACTGTTCATATCACCGCGAGAAAACGCCAGCATATTCCGAACCAGCTGTTCCATATGACTCAGACTGTCATGTAAGCGACGAGCAAACTTTAGTTGTGTTGCCTGTTCTGTTTCAGGCTTGAGCAGGGGAGCTAAATATAAGGTGGCTGAAGATAACGGTGTACGAATTTGATGAGCCAGTCGTGCTGCCATTTCGCCCATTGCCGATAACCGCTGCAAATGAGCGACTTTACGCTGCAGTTGACGAGTTTCGGTGACTTCCTGGAGCAGGATGATCTGGCCAGGCTCTTTATCCAAAGGGCTAGTAGAAATATGGACCAGTCTTCCATCAGCCAGAGAAACATCATGTCCATCATCTTCGCGCGGTTTAAAGGCACGTTTGATAACATCAATCCACCGTTGACCCGTCAATGGTTCACCTAGCAGATTAATAGCGACCTGATTGCAGTCCTGAACCAACCCCGACCCATCAATGACCACTACCCCACCCGGAATAACCGCCAGCAAACTGCTGAGTCGATCGGCAATACGACTTTCCGAAGCAGAAGTTTTTGGTTGACTTACTGGAGGTGTCCACACTGGACGACTATCAGCCAATGCCGTGACAGGTCTGCGGATCGGTTTTAACGTTAAGGGATTTTCACTCGCAGAGGAGGATTCAGGCCAATTCAGGTTCATCTAGTTTTGCTCCACTAAAGGGTTTTCAATAGTGGAATTGCAAAATATATGCCCTATTTTTTATTCATTTAAAATCAAAAGGTTAATTTAAATAATTTTATCTTCGAGTCAAATTTCAGGCGCTTTTGTTAACCGATTTCAATATCGCGTTGAATGCCGTATTTTCGTATTTTCTCAACCAAAGTTGTACGGCGCATTTTCAATCGGCTGGCAGCATGTGCTACTACCCCAGAAGCTTCATCCAATGCCTGTTTAATGAGCAAATATTCCAGATTGGCCAGATGTTCACGTAAATCCAAGCCATTTTCTGGAATACTGTCCAGCTTGGTCAGACTTTCATCTAGATGATTGAAACCATTCCCCAGAGATGGAGCATCAGGAGCGCTGGTTTTAGCTGTTACCTTTAACATGGTTTCTGCTTCATGTCGTGCAGAAATAGCAGCGGTAATCACCTCCGCCAGCGGCTCACCTTCAATTTGGTATTTTTCTGGTAGATCATCAAAATCTACTGTGCCGTAAGGATACAAAATTACTAAGCGTTCCACCACGTTTGCCAGTTCCCGAACATTGCCTGGCCAACTGTAGCGACATAAAGAGGCGATAGCTGCCGGAGTAAATCGCACGGCCCCACGATTTTCGTGTTCGATACGCTGTATCAGCTCATGAATCAGTAATGGAATATCTTCAGGGCGCTCACGTAAGGCTGGCATCTCAATAGGAAAAACATTCAGGCGATAGAATAAATCTTCTCGAAAGCGGCCATCTTCTATATGTGTTTCAAGATTTCTATGGGTTGCCGCAATAACTCTAACATTGGCTTTTTGTGTTTTATTACTTCCCACCCGCTCAAAGGTTCTTTCCTGCAATACCCTTAGCAACTTAACCTGCATTGGCAGCGGCATATCACCAATTTCATCCAAAAACAGCGTGCCACCTTCAGCCATTTCAAAACGACCTTTACGCGCAGTAATCGCACCGGTAAAAGCGCCTTTTTCATGGCCAAATAATTCGCTTTCTAACAGTTCAGCAGGAATAGCTCCACAGTTAACCGGTACAAAAGGTTTCTCACGTCGAGAAGAAAAATAATGCAGATTACGGGCAACCACTTCTTTACCGGTTCCAGACTCTCCCAGGATTAATACATTGGCTTCAGAATCTGACACTTGCTGG
>JAMDEF010000158.1 GCA_023488305.1 Gammaproteobacteria bacterium
GCTTCAATATCTTCTCTGATTTTTTCCTAATCCTTAAACCAAGAAGTGAATGGCCTGAACCGGAATTACCTAAAAGCGAACTCTTAGCTCAAATTGAAGCTGCGGTTAAACAATTGCCAGGCAATAATTATGAGTTTACCCAACCCATTGAAATGCGCTTTAACGAGCTGATTTCAGGGGTTCGTGCTGATTTGGGCATTAAGGTATACGGTGACGATTTAGACTTGCTTAAGCAAAATGCAGAGGCAGTTCTCGCCGTCGTGCAGCAGATCCCGGGTAACGCGGATGCACGTCTTGAGCAGGTTGATGATATGCCCATGCTGACCGTCGAGCCTAAGCGCATGGCAATGTCACGTTATGGTCTCAATGTTGATGATCTGCAGGATATGGTTTCCACAGCGGTGGGCGGCGGTATGGCTGGTCTCATTTATGATGGCGATCGGCGTTTCAAGCTTATGGTACGTCTACCGGAAAAAATCAGAGAAGATATTGAAGCGCTGTCAGTGCTTCCAGTCAGCCTGCCGGATGGCGATTATGTCCCTCTCTCTGAAGTAGCTAAAGTCGAATTGACCCAGGCTCCCAGTCAGATTTCTAGGGAAAACGCCAAACGACGGGTCGTTGTGACCAGTAATGTCAGAGGACGTGACCTTGGGTCATTCGTTGAGGATGCACAGCAACAGATTGCAGAGCAAGTTGAGCTTCCAGCTGGTTACTGGGTTGAATATGGCGGCACCTATGAACAGCTGCAGTCAGCCAGTCAAAGACTGTCCATCGTCGTTCCTGTAACGCTACTGATTATCATGGGCTTACTGGTGACCGTGTTGGGATCGTTCCGCGATGCAGCCATTATTTTTACCGGTGTGCCACTGGCGCTAACCGGGGGCGTAATGGCACTTCTAATCAGAGATATGCCGCTGTCTATTTCAGCCGGTGTCGGATTTATCGCCTTGTCAGGGATTGCAGTGCTCAATGGCTTGGTGATGCTGGCATTTATCCGCGACTATTGGCATAGCCACGGAGACTTGCATAAAGCGATTGTCGAGGGCGCGATGACGCGGTTGCGCCCCGTATTGATGACCGCTTTAGTGGCAAGTCTGGGGTTTGTTCCTATGGCGCTCAATACCGGTACCGGCGCTGAAGTACAAAGACCGCTGGCGACAGTCGTGATTGGGGGCATTATTTCCTCAACGTTATTGACGCTGGTTGTGTTACCGGCACTTTATAAGTTGATTCATAGTAGAGATAAAAAAAGCTAGCCGGCGATGCTGAGTCCGTTGCTGGTCATGATATGACCAGCAACGGCGTATCTCATCTCAAGAAATCGCTGTGTTGTTGAGTACATTGGAGTGTTTTATGCATAATCACAACAGTCAGGACGAGACGAGTTCACGACGTATTGGCCTGGTGTTTTTGCTGAATTTGGGTTTCACGGTCATTGAGTTTATTGGTGGGCTGCTGACCAACAGTACCGCGATTATGGCCGATGCGGTACATGATCTGGGCGATAGTCTCTCTCTTGGCAGTGCCTGGTTGTTATCACGCTGGGGGCAGAAAACGGCTACTAATGAGTTCACCTACGGTTACCGCCGCTTAACCTTATTTGGTGCCTTTTTAAACAGTATTGTGCTTATTGCCGGTTCCATTTGGGTGCTCACTCAGGCCATACCCCGTCTTTCTGATCCAGTGATGCCCGTCACTGAAGGTATGCTCGCATTAGCCATATTGGGTGTGACCATTAATGGGTTTGCGGCTTATCGTATTAGCAAAGGCAGCACGATGAACGAAAAAGTGCTGAACTGGCATTTACTGGAAGACGTGTTGGGATGGGTTGCTGTGCTGGTTGTGTCGGTGATCTTGCAATTCGTGGACTGGCCAATACTTGATCCATTGCTATCAGTCGGATTTACCTTGTTTATCTTAGTCAATGTGATTCGCAACCTCTGGGAGACCGGCAAGATTTTTCTGCAGGCAGTGCCCGATAAGACCCTGCATAATGAGATCCGACACAAACTCTTAAACATCGATGGTATCAGTGACATTCATCATCAACACCTTTGGTCACTCGATGGTGAACAGCATGTCCTGACGGCTCATCTCGTGATTGAGGGCAGCCTTGAAAACGGGCGATACAACAGCATGAAAGATTCCGTAGCCGAGACTTTAAAACCATTCAGTCTGGCTCATACCACCATCGAGATCGAGTTGAAACAAGAATACTGCCGTGATGAATCCGCTCACTAATTAACGTTGAGGGACTAGTGACGCAGTTGTAATATGCGTCGGGCCCCATTCATCACAATAAGTCCTATCACCAAACCGATGATTAAGTCGGGGTAGTGTGAGCCTGTCCATGAAACCAACAA
Organism: Gammaproteobacteria bacterium; assembly: GCA_023488305.1. Taxonomy (GTDB): domain Bacteria; phylum Pseudomonadota; class Gammaproteobacteria; order Nitrosococcales; family Methylophagaceae; genus Methylophaga. The sequence continues at coordinate 2,364 of JAMDEF010000158.1, forward strand.
ACCTGCCAGGATAACGCCAGAATTGGCTATGACGTCATTGGCGGAGAAAATCCAACTGGCTTTCATATGAGCGCCAGCATGGCGTTTCTTTGCAATCAACATTAAGCAGATCACATTAGCAGCGAGAGCGATTAATCCCATCATGATCATGATGCTGGATAATGGTTCACTGCCATAGAGGAATCTTCGCAAGACTTCAGCCAGGACACCAACGGCAAGTATCAACTGCAACCAACCGGAAAAGTGCGCAGCACGTAGTTTCTTATTAGCGCTATACCCAACGGCATAGAGGGAGACGCCATAAACTGCGGCGTCTGCAAACATATCAAGAGAATCGGCAATCAACCCGGTCGATTCTGCCCACCAACCTACAAATAATTCAGTCACAAATAAGGTGGCATTGATCGCCAGTAACCATTTCAGAATTCCAGCTTCTTGCAGTGATGCTTTAGCGTCTGCATCCAATGCACTAGCAAGAGCCTTATCTGCCACGGGCACAGTTTTTTCAAGTGTGGCGCCCAACCTCAATGATTGCATCCGCGACTCAATCGTTGTTGCATTGTCTCCGTGGAAGATGCGGACTTTGCGATTAGGCGTGTCAAATTGAAGTACAACGCTGGGTTCAATCCCGTCTAATGCCATGCGGATCATCCCCTCTTCAGAAGGGCAGTCCATTTTCGGAACTCTGTATTCACTGACAAAACTATATTCAGTCATATGGCGCATTATTTACCGATGTATAGATAATAGTTTTAAACTCTTGGGATTACTTTTGCTCATTTACACTTCTTTGATTACGATTTTAAATGGCTTTAGAGGCTATACCCAATGAGTAGCAATTCAGTATGAATCGTAGGATGAACTCTGAAGGCCTTATTTCACACTCAGCAGAATAGCCAATATTGCTCACGAAAATACCGGCCCTCATCTAACGTTTATTCAAATCTTCGAGCATGCGTAAGTATTCCTTGCGGTCGATTTCTCCTCGTGCATAACGATCCTGAAGAATTTCGATAGCTGATTTTCCTGGGACAAGGGGCTCTTGTGGTCCTTGCGTATTTGCATTCGATGGCTGTGCAGCATGCTTTTGCAGGTAGGCTGTGATTGTGCGCAGCTCGTTTTCTGTAGGCGCCTTGATATTCATTGCTTTATTATTGCTGCTCATCCATTGCATACGCGTATTCATGCGAGCCACGATGTTTGGCCAAGCGGAAGCAGTATGCTGTTTAGGGGTTGGTGATGCATGGCACTGCATGCAGTACTGCTTAATCAGCCTCGCCCCGGTAGAGTTCAGTTCAGGTAATTCCACCGTATCGGAGGCATTAGGCATCATCCCTCCCTTCATGCCACCGCAGCGTCCTTCCCAATTTCCACCACAGGTACCACACATAGCTTGGGCGATTTTTTGACCATTATCGGCAGGGCGTTGAATCTCACGTGCTTCAAAGGGGTTCTTATCAGCTGACATGACAGGTAATGCAGTTAGTGAAGTAACCATTACGGTTACCGTACCGCCAAGTAACATACGATTGCGCTTATTCATGAGTGTTTACTCCAGTAATGTTGGACTCTGTAGCACCTGAAATCTATTTTGGCCTTCGTTCCAATATGACTTCAGTAAATGAAGCTTGATGAAAAATATTAAAAACCATATAGTCGCTATAAGGTCAATAGAGCAAAATAAATGTTGGGGGGTGGCTGATGCGTATTGGACAATTGGCGCAGTTGGCAGGGGTCGAAACACAGACAATCCGCTTCTATGAACAGCAGGGATTGTTGTCACCGCCTGATCGACAAGAGAACGGTTACCGTGTCTATACCGAGAAGCATGGTGAGGGGCTGGCCTTCATCCGTCGCTGCAGAATCCTGGGCCTGTCACTGGCTGAGATTCACGAACTACAGAGCTATCAGGACGACCCTCATTGCTGGAATTAGCGAAGGAAACATGCACCAGCAGTAGGTGAAGCATCAACCAGATAATCCGATGAGATGCCGGTCTGTCTCACTCTCATGCAAAGGTAAGATCAACCATTTAATCCGCTTACCCAGAAAAATAAAGACCACTGCATCTTCTATGTCTGGATGTTCACTGCCGAACAGGTAGCTTAGAAATCTTGTAATTCTTTTAAATTCATCTTGTTCTCGTTCACTGCCGAACAGGCAGCTTAGAAATAATGCTCTCCCGCACCTTCATATTCCTGGATGTTCACTGCCGAACAGGCAGCTTAGAAAAAACCAAGCTCACTGAGAGTGAGGCAAGGGTTGTTCACTGCCGAACAGGCAGCTTAGAAACCAAGTGAAACAGGTCGCCAGTCGCCTGTATAGTTCACTACCGAACAGGTAGCTTAGAAATGTGGCTTTCTCAAACGTATATGCCGGATTGTTTACTGCCGAACAGGCAGCATAGCAAATATGGTATGGGCCTCTTGGTTTGCAGGTTAGGTTCTGTAGTTGTTCACTAATGCTGGATACCATTTTAGGGGGTAATATGTTCTCCAACGAGGTGTTTAATGACAATATAAAGAAAAAGTTTTACAACTGATTTTAAGCTTGAAGCTGTAATCGTGGTGGTCGAACAAAATTACAGTATTCCTGAAGCCTACCGAGAATTGAAGTAGGAATCAGCGATCCGCCTGTTGGTGAAACAACTCGAAGCGGAACGTGGCAATTCAACTCATACATTGTCAGCGGAGCCAAAAAAATAAGATATTTCCTCATAAAACATCCTTTGATATATCGATCATCAGAGAAAACTGGCCTAAAACTATAAAAGGATTCTGAATCGCCAATAATTTACTAGACATCTTCCAATCATTAACAAACATTAAAGATTTTTAATAACATTGAAGCTTCCCTGTATGAACTTTAATATTTTTCCAATGACTAGCAACTCCCCAATTCGTCTTGTCACAATAAGCATCTAAATCTCTATTTGATCTGCTGAGATAATTTCTCGATTTATCGTAAGCGAGGTGTATGGATTTGTTAAGCATCTATGAATATTTATTTCGAATAGGGTCACACTTTGCCGCTAATCCACATCCAATTTATAGCAATCATT
>JAMDEF010000021.1 GCA_023488305.1 Gammaproteobacteria bacterium
TACCACTGATATTTTCAATAAACATCGCCGCTAAGCCTTGTACAGCATATCCTCCGGCCTTGTCTTTACCTTCCCCCGTCGCCAGATACCAGTCGATTTCTGTGTTTGTCAGCGTTTTAAATCGCACATCACTGATTTGCAAGCTTAGCCAATATTGCTGTTGCCAGACAATCGCTACCGCGCTTAATACTTGATGTTGAATACCTGATAATTGCCCTAAGAACTCTCGGGCTTGCTTCAGATTTTCCGGTTTGCCAAGAATTTGCTGAGTGGGCAGTACTACGGCTGTATCTGCACCAATAACCGGCCGAAAATCCGTTTGCAAAGTTTCCCATCCGGCCCGAGCTTTTGCTAGTGCAATACGCTCAACATAATCCGAGGGGATTTCATCAGACTTAACCGACTCATCCACTGCGATACTTAATACTGAAAAATTGACTCCGATTTGGGTCAGGAGTTCTTTACGCCGTGGGGAGGCTGAAGCCAGATAAACCTTTGGAAAGTTCATGCGCGATGATAGGGATGATTTTGCAGAACCGTCCAGGCGCGATAGAGCTGCTCGGCAACCACAATACGTACTAAGGGATGTGGCAGTGTCAAATTAGATAATGACCACTGTTGATCTGCGCGTTGTTGACACTCACGAGATAAACCATCGGGACCACCAATTAACAAACTGACATCACGACCAGATGCCTGCCAGTTTTTTAATTGCTCTGCTAATTGTTCGGTTGACCAATTACGTCCGCCAACTTCCAGCGCAACTACATAATCATTTTCGGGTAAGGCTGTCATAATCCGTTTGCCTTCTTCCTGAATCCATTGACCTGCACTTCCGGATTTACCGCGTTTCGCAGGCGCTATCTCCTGCAGCAACAACTGACATTCACGCGGCATACGCTTGGCATATTCGTTATAACCTTCGGTAACCCACTGCGGCATTTTCTGCCCGACAGCGAGTAAATTCAGCTTCATTCACCTTCTGCCGAAGCACTTTGCGTGACTTCAGCTACAGACCATAATTTTTCGAGATTGTAGATTGCTCGGGTTTGCGGCGTCATGATATGCGCAATGACATCACCCAAATCGACTAATGCCCACTCACCGACATCTTCACCTTCCATGCCCAACGGTTGTACGCCAGCAGCTTTCGCCTGCGAAGATACTTCATTGGCAAGCGCTTTAACTTGTCTGGTGGACTTACCTGTAGCGATAATCATCACATCGGTGACATCGGTCATTCCGGTTACATCTAACACGGTGATATCTTCTGCTTTAATGTCTTCAAGTGCATCTATTACTAGTAATTTCAGTTGTTCTGCCTTCATGGGCACTCCAATAAATATAAATTGTTGTTTAGTTTAACGTAAGTCGACCTGAGCGTCTGAGGATGTTTCAATAACGTTGCCATTCTGCTGGGGAAACCATTGGCTGGTTTTTCCGGTAATAAAATAAGCAGTCAGTCCCACCCACTCTCGCCAAGCAGGCTCAAGCTTTTCCAATTGTTCAAAAACAGCAAAATCCAGCCGACGCAAATCTGCTGACTGACTGCGATAATCCACAGGATATGGCACCACGCTTATGCCCTGTTTTTGAGCTATTCCGACTGAGCGCGGCATGTGATAAGCCGAAGTTACCAATAAGTACTGGCCATTACGTTTAGGCAAGATAGTTTTTAACCGCTGGAAATTTTCATAGGTATTACGTGATTGCGCTTCGATAATAAGCCGCTGTTCATCAATTCCGACCATCGTCAACAATTGATGACTGAGATCTGCTGGCGTTGTACCGGCATCAAAACGCAGTAAATTATGGCCACCGGTAAAAATGATCGGCGTTTCAGGATAGTGCTTGGCCAAAGCTGCCGCGCCAAAATATCGATCACTGGCTTGACCGACCTGCGGCTGTTGCCAACTGATAGTGCCTTTTACGTCCTCGCCCCCACCTAAAACAATAATGCCATCGATAGTATCTGGCAGTTGTTGAGGCTGATTAATACGTGATTCCAGCGGATAGATTAACCAATCCCCCAGCGGAAACAACATCAGGCTGAGACTGAACAAGCTTGCTGGAAACAGAAAGCGTAAAGCCGCTTTACGATAACCTAACAATAAAAATAATGTGCCGGCCACCAGCAACAGATTCCAAAACATCACTGGACTAAGCACTGACCAGGCCAATTTGGATAAAACAAAAAAAACCTGATCCATCAGTTATCGCTGGCATTGGATCGGTACAATCCTAACTGTTCAATCACGGCAATAACTGATTCTGGCAATAGAAAGTTGACTGGGTTTGCTGCCAGTAAATCCTGACGAATCTGGGTTGCAGAAATGGCTAATGAAGTCACCGTCATTGGCCAAATTTTGCCAGAGGCAAGATAACGATCTGCAGTTTGAGCCAGATTCTGCTGATACCAATTTTGCAGATCTTCCTGCAGATCAAGAGTTTCATCCGGGCGTTGCACCACCACAATATGTGCTAAGGATAAAATCTGCTGCCAACGAGACCAAGTGGCTAAGCCGCGAAATGCATCTGTGCCTAATATGAGAAATAATGGATTATCTTTAAATTCTTGACGCAAGCTCAGTAAGGTATCTACCGTGAAAGATGGGCCGTCACGTTGCAGCTCTCGATCATCAACGATTAATTGAGGAACTGATTTAACCGCCAGTTCCAGCATTAACCTTCTCACCTCAGCACTGGCCATCGTCGCTTGTCGATGCGGCGGCTCTGCGCATGGAATCAGTCGCACATGATCCAGATTAAGTTGCAAACAAACTTCTAAAGCCGAGCGCAAATGTCCGAAATGTACCGGATCAAACGTGCCGCCCAAGATACCGATGGCGTCGTAATTATTTTCTGATTTGACCACTACCAAACACTATCCATTTTTGTGATGTCAGACCATTTAACCCCACCGGACCACGAGCATGTAATTTATCGGTGGAAATACCGATTTCAGCCCCTAAACCATATTCAAAACCATCAGCAAACCGTGTTGACGCATTGACCAATACTGAGCTGGAATCAACTTCCCGCAAGAAACGTCTGGCGGTATCGTAGTTTTGCGTCACGATGGTTTCGGTATGCGCCGAACTATGCTTGTGAATATGCAGCATCGCTGCGTCAACATCTTCTACCACTCTAATGGACAAGATAGCCGCCAGATATTCAGTATCCCAATCTTCCTCTGTTGCCATGTTGATATCAGGCAAAATGCGCAAGGTTTTATCACAGCCACGCAATTCCACGCCTTCTTTGATAAAACGCTCGGCCATTTTTGGTAAAAATTGTTTGGCGATATCGGCATGTACTAATAACGTTTCCATCGCATTGCAGACACCATAACGATGGCATTTGGCATTAAAGGCAATCTCTTCAGCCATAGCCAAATCAGCTTCAACATCAACATAAACATGACAGATACCATCGAGATGTTTGATAACTGGAACACGCGCATCTTTGCTGATTCGTTCAATCAGACTTTTACCGCCGCGTGGCACAATCACATCGACATACTCTGGCATGGTAATCAATTGAGCTACAGCCTCACGGTCGGTGGTTTCCACCACTTGTACCGCGTTAATTGGCAAGCCAGCCTGTTGCAACCCTTGATGAATACAAGCCGCAATCGCTTGATTGGAATGTATTGCTTCACTGCCTCCACGCAAGATAGTCGCATTCCCGGATTTCAGGCATAAACCCGCAGCATCTGCGGTCACATTTGGCCGAGATTCGTAAATAATACCGATAACGCCAAGTGGAACTCGCATTTGGCCGAGTTGAATACCAGAAGGCCGGTAACGCATATCACTGATTTCACCAATCGGATCAGCTAATGCCGCAACTTGTTCCAGCCCTTCGGCCATGGATTCAATACGAGCATCGGTTAATGTCAACCGATCCAACATGGCAGCATCCAGACCTTTGGTTTTTGCGGCCATGACATCCTGCTGATTGGCCGCTTTTAATACCTTAGCCTGACTACGAATTGCTGTGGCAATAGCCAACAGCGCAGTATTTTTACTGTTGGTGGTTGCACGAGCCAATACTCGGCTGGCTTCACGAGCCTGTTGACCCAGTTTCTGCATATAGGCTGCAACTTCCACAGCACTCTCCTCTACTAATTTCTCTGCTTTCATGTTTGCTGCAAATTCATTGATACACCGGCAACCTGTAAACACAAGGTTGTAAGCATACGCCATGCATTGTCGCTACCACCGCCTTTTGCTGCACGATCAATCGCTGCCATTTGCGGTAAAAATGTTCGCCATTTTGCGGCAGCATGCCGCCGTAATCCCGATTGAATCAGTGGTCTCGCCTTGTCCCATACCGGCGGTTTCTGGCTAGCAAAAACTTGGGCCGGTTGTGCCCCGTTTTCAATTTGGGTTGCCATATCAATCATTCGATGTAATGACCAGGATACCGCCGAAAACACTGCTAATACATCGTTGCCTTCTGCCTGCAACATTCTTAACATACGTGGAATTTTTGCGGCTTGACCAGCATAGACAACATCCATCAGAGAAAATGCTTCAAATCGAGCACTATCAGCAACACTTTCTATCAATAATTGCTCGTCCACCTGCCCATCATCGCTCAACAGAACCAGCTTATCGATTTCCTGAGCCGCAGCAAACAAATTACCCTCGGTCCTTTCCGCCAACATGCTGGCGACCGAAGTACTGGCCTGCAAACCTTTTTGACGCATACGTTGCTGAATCCAGCGCGGCAACATTTCTAAACTTACTGGCCAAACAGGAACGCTGATACCGGCATTTTCCAATGCAGTGAACCATTTGGCTTTTTGCTGTTGGGCTGTCAACTTGCCGGTAATTAATAACAGATAGGTATCAATAGCGGGTTGTTCGGCAAATTGCCGCAGGAACTCTCCCCCTTCTTTGCCAGGAGCTCCTGAAGGCAACCTGATTTCGACCAGCTTTTGCGAAGCAAACAAAGACAAACTGTCATCTGCAAATCTGAGCTTCGACCAATCAAACTTTGCGTCAGCATGCCAAACTTGCCTTTCGCTTATACCTTGAATTTTCGCTTGCTGACGGATCTGATCGGCAGTCTCTTCCACCAGCAAAGCCTCGTCACCAAAAACTACACTGATGACAGGAAATTTATGTTGTATTTGTTTTATCCAAATTGGCCTGGTCAGTG
>JAMDEF010000046.1 GCA_023488305.1 Gammaproteobacteria bacterium
ATGCAGATGTCCATCGTCTACCCGGCCATGAAACAGGTTTACCGATCCTAAAAAACCATAAACAAACGGTGTTTGCGGATGGTTATACACCTCATCAGGTGTACCTACCTGCTCAACTTTTCCATGATCCATCAACACCACTCTGTCAGCCACTTCCAGCGCCTCTTCCTGATCGTGGGTCACAAAAATTGAGGTGATGTGTAACTCATCATGCAATTTACGTAACCAACGGCGTAACTCTTTACGCACTTTGGCATCCAATGCACCGAACGGCTCATCCAACAATAAAACCCGTGGCTCAACTGCTAATGCCCTTGCCAATGCGATTCGTTGTCGTTGACCACCCGATAATTGTGATGGAAAACGATCAGCCAACCAATCCAATTGCACTAACTCCAGCAAACGATGGACTTTTTCAGCAATCACTTTTTCACTGGGTCTGGATTTACGGGGTTTCATTCGCAAACCAAACGCGACGTTATCAAATACGGTCATGTGCTTGAACAACGCATAATGCTGAAACACAAAACCAACTTGCCGTTCTCGGACATGGGTTTGTGAGGCATTTTCGCCATCCAGAATTACTGAACCTGAATCTGCCTGTTCAAGACCTGCAATAATTCTCAGTAATGTAGTTTTACCGCAACCTGATGGCCCCAACAGTGCAACCAGTTCACCTGACGGAAAATTCAACGAAATATCATCAAGTGCCGTAAAACTGCCAAATTGTTTGTATAAATTTTTAACTTCTATACTCATTTTCGTATCTCTTTTAATTAATGTGCCGAAGCATTGGTTCCAGCGCGGTGTTCCACCCAGGTCTTTAATACCAGCGTGACTAAAGCCAGTAAGGCCAGCAAGGACGCTACTGCAAAGGCCGCCGCGAAGTTATATTCGTTATAAAGAATTTCAACGTGTAACGGCATCGTATTGGTCTGACCACGGATGTGACCGGATACAACGGATACCGCGCCAAATTCGCCCATTGCCCTGGCATTACACAGAATCACGCCATACAACAAACCCCATTTGATATTCGGTAATGTCACATACCAGAAGGTTTGCCAGCCACCGGCACCTAAAACAACAGCAGCCTCCTCTTCCTCTTTACCTTGTGCCTGCATCAATGGAATCAATTCGCGAGCAACAAACGGAAATGTTACAAATATGGTGGCTAGCACAATGCCGGGAACCGCAAAAATGATCTTGATATCGTTAGCCACCAACCATTCACCAAACCAGCCATTTACGCCGAATACCAATACATAAACCAGACCGACGATGACCGGCGAAACGGAAAAAGGCAGATCGATAAACGTAATCAACAACTGCTTACCTTTGAATTCAAACTTGGCAATTGCCCATGCGGCCGCCACACCAAATACCAGATTTAATGGCACAGCAATCAGTGCCGTCAGTAAGGTCAATCTCACCGCAGATAAGGCATCTGAATCGCTTAACGCCAACCAATAAACTTCAAATCCCTTGCGCAAGGCCTCGGTAAACACTGCAACCAAAGGCATGACTAAAAATAGGGCGAAAAAAGCCAGAGCAATACTGATCACACTGATTTTTATCCACTTGGATTCTTGTGTAGCGACATTTCTTTCATATTTTGTTGCTGACACCGAAGCAAAATTGTTTAACGGTTTATTTATTACAGCAGCATTACTCATCTATCGATCCCTCCCGGTTCGCTTGCCAGCCCATGCCTGCAACGCATTAATAATCAGCAACATCACAAAGGACACCACCAACATCACTGCCGCAATGGCCGTGGCTCCGGCGTAGTCGTACTGCTCTAATTTGGTAATGATCATCAGTGGGGTGATTTCTGAAACCATCGGAATATTGCCTGCAATAAAAATAACTGAACCGTATTCACCTACCGCACGGGCAAAAGCCAATGCAAAACCGGTCATTAACGCTGGCAACAAAATCGGTATAAGCACATAGCGAAAGGTTTGCCAGCGATTAGCCCCCAGACTAGATGCCGCTTCTTCCAATTCGGTTTCCAGATCCTGAAGCACTGGTTGCACTGTTCGGACTACAAATGGCAAACCGATAAACACCAAAGCCACCAGCACACCTAACGGCGCAAAGGCCACTTTTATGCCTAAGGTTCCTTGAATAAACTGACCTAACCAGCCATTTGGAGCATACAAAGCCGTTAACGCAATACCTGCCACCGCTGTGGGCAAGGCAAAGGGTAAATCGACTAACGCATCGACAATTTTCTTACCCGGAAACGAGTAACGTACTAACACCCACGCCAGCATCAAACCGAAAACGGCATTAATGGCAGCAGCGGCTAATGAAGCGCCGAATGACAGTTTGTAAGAGGCTATTACTCTGGGCGCGCTGACAATTGCCCAGAACTCTGCCCAAGTTAATTGGCTGGTAAAAATGAACACAGCACTTAATGGAATCAGCACAATAAGCGACAGGTACACCAAGGTGAATCCCATTGATAAACCGAAGCCGGGTAAAACGGAAAATGATTTTATTGAGGCCATCAGTCATTCCCCTCATCACGGTTCAATGAACTGCTAGCGATGCCATGCCTAGCCTGTTTCAAGGTGTTGCGAAACATGTTTATTCCTTGTCAAAACAATGTTCGCAAAGTGTAGAGAGGCAGTTTTATGCTGAGAAATAACAAAATATGCAAAGCTTATGCATATCGCTGGATTAGTGTTTTTAATATTAATTTACAAATACTTAGTCAAATAAATCGCTTTATTAAAATTTAAAAAAATTAATATTTTGTTTTTAAATGTCTCTTTTATCAGCTGAAAGGGTTTGTGCTGCGGGATAGCTTCTGATTTTGCTAGGCTTACACCTAATAAAAACCTATAGTGTTTTCAACAGGCTATTGGCTAAAAGTGGAGTCGGGGTTGCCGGTGAGTACCGGACATCATTATGCCCAGCCTATCTTGCGTCGCTTTGGAGTGGAAAGTACGGTTCGTCCCTCTTTCGCCTTCTATAACACCTTTGATGAGATCGATTTATTAGTAGATACCGTCAACAAGTTATCGATTAATAGGCGGTTTTAATCTCACCAATATCGTCGGATGATCCCAAAAGATCCTCCGATTTTTTTATAGCAATAACGTTAGCAAACCTAATCCGGCACTGATCATCAGTAATGTCATCACACCCAAGTTGAATTTAATCAACGCAATGGTTGCCGCCACCATAGCCATAGCTGCCAACCAATCGAACTGCCCGCTCCAGCCATCCACCCACAACACATGATAGGCAAAAAATAATGCCAGATTGACAATAACGCCCACCACCGCTGCGGTAATGCCTTTTAGTGGTCGTGTCAAATAACGATTGTCATGACTGGATTCAATTAACGGTGCGCCTAACAACACAAAAATAAACGACGGCAAAAATGTAAACCACGTGACTAATAAGGCTGCCACAACGCCAGCCAGAAAAGCGGCATCAGTACCAAAAAACGCTTCAACATACGAACCGACAAAAGCGACAAAAGCCACGACCATGATCAGTGGACCGGGTGTGGTTTCCCCTAACGCTAGCCCATCAATCATTTGTGTGGGTGTCAGCCAGCCATAACCGGCAACAGCGCCCTGATACACATAAGGCAATACAGCGTAAGCGCCGCCAAACGTCAGAAAAGCGGCTTTAGTAAAAAACCAACTCATTTGTGTCAGCGTATGGCTCCATCCCAACAGCAGATAAAGCGTTACCATTGGTAAACACCACAATAAAATTCCCGCTGACAGGATTTTTAGCGTGTGCGGCAATTTAAATTTGGTATGATCGGCGCGGTGCCAGTTATCATCGAGCAACGTTTGTTGAGACGCTTGCGGGGTTAAATAACGCCCGCCAAGCCAGCCCAATATGGCGGCCGATAAGATAATGATTGGGAATGGCAGGTGGAATACAAAAATGGCAATAAACGCTGCTAAAGCAATACCGATAAGATAAGGGCTTTTCAGTGTTTTCTTGCCTATGCGGTAGGCAGCATAAAGCACTATCGCCACCACTGCCGGTTTAATGCCATAAAAAACCGCTTGCATCACCGGCAGATCGTTATAGGCCAGATACAGCCAAGCTAAGCCAATTAACATCACAACCGATGGTAAGAAAAATAATGCGCCCGCGACGATGCCACCCCAGGTCTTATGCAAAATCCAACCGATATAGGTCGCGAGTTGCATGGCTTCTGGCCCGGGCAACAACATACAAAAGTTCAATGCATGCAAAAACCGCTTTTCACTGATCCAGCCGCGCTTTTCAACTAGTTCTTGATGCATGATGGCAATTTGGCCTGCCGGGCCGCCGAAACTAATAAAACCCAGTTTCAGCCAAAAACGCCAGGCATCTTTAAATGATACTGATGAAGAGGTTTGTGAGGAGTTTGACATACGTTTCCAAAGAAAAAGAACGGCTCTAGTTTAAACAAGTGCCGTTCGAGTTGCGTAGAAAAAAAAGACTATTAAAAGAATTCAGATAAGCACCCACGAAAGCGGTGCGATGTGGGAATCGAATGAGGTTTTACCCACCTGAGAACGTTGCGTGTCCGACGGATTAAAACGGCGAAATGTTAACTCTCCCTGACTGAAAAGAATGATTTCGCCTCGCCCCATGGGATACCAGACTTCGCCTTTAGTAAGTGGTTTTGTAGCTACGATAATCATTCTATTATTGTGGGAATCTGCTTCAAGCTCTAAGGCCTTATCACTATCAACCAACGCAATCCGCGTCTGTGGTTGCTGACGTGCTGTCCAATATAGCTCCGTAGAGGCATAGGCAATCACCAATTGATTGTTTGCCAAGATAAAATTAAAACTCCCAAACTGACTAATTTCATCACTGAGCAGTTTTATTTGGGTCACTAAATTATCCAAGCGGGGATGATAATAAGCATAGTGTTCGGCGATATTGGATAGCAGATGGCAAAATGCCCGCTCACTATCGGTGTCGCCTTCGGGTTTAAATAAAGGAGTTGGCTCTGGTTGATAACCATGTAAATCACCATTGTGCGAGAACACCCAATCCTGTCCCCAAAAGGATCTCTTAAAAGGATGCGTATTATTTTTCTTACCATCGGTTGTGAT
>JAMDEF010000106.1 GCA_023488305.1 Gammaproteobacteria bacterium
GTTTACATCAAGCTCTTTATGGCTTGTGAGAGCAACTTCCTCTTCATCACCGCTTTTTGGATCTTCAATCAAATCGACGCTGTACAGATATTTGGTTTTCAGAATCTCACGATAAGAGCTGGCAATGAGAAAACAGCCCCACATCATTAATATAAAACAGATTTCCTGCTCATAATCTTTGATAATAACCACGATATTGCGTGGTGAAGACTGTTGCTGTTGTAATGCTAAATCAATTAATTGGGCTGCTTCAGGCCGGATATAACCGATATACATCATATGCACCACAATGATCGACACGATCAATGCGGCAAAGCTTTTCATCAAGTCACTCATTATTAAATATCCACCGGGAAGGAAACGGGAGAGTTGAGGCTGATCACCGACTTACCGCCGGCCCAGGCGTTATGAATCATCAATGACAGAAATACAACCAGCATGATCGACACGCCAATCAATAAAGCTTTTTTTAAACTCATCATTATTCATTTCCTCCATTCAGAAAACGCCCGACTCTGAAACCAAGCGTATCGCGGGCCTGCTCGGCACCGTCACGGTATGATGCTCTTAATTCACTTAGCGAACCTGAACGCCAGTTTGCACCTTTTACCACTCGCATGCTGAGTGTCGAGCTATCAAGCGTATGTGGATAAACAGTATCCGGTTTGGGTGCCGTTAGTGAATAACTGTCATGCGTCCATTCACTGACATTACCGCCTAAATCGTAAAGCCCGGACTTTTCGCGGCTAAAACTTTTCACCGGAGCGATTCCGGCAAAACCATCATAATATCTGGGAACATACAGGCTGACACTGCCTTTGGCAGCTTCATCGGCGATATTTACGGCCTTGGTTGGAATTACCCGTTCATTGCCCCAGACAAACAAAGTCTGCTCTGGCTTACCGGCCTTGCGAGCCAGCCATTCCCACTCAGCTTCCATCAATAATCGGTAACCATCGGCATTCACATTAATACGATTTAACTGATTGCCCTGAACATCATAAACCGGGGTTAAACCTTCCTGCTGACTTAGCCAGTTAGAGAATTTGACCGCTTCCAGCCAGCTCACATTGGTGACCGGTAATTGATCGTCGCCGACTTTACTGCTGTCAAACTGTTGATATTCGGCATTGGTGACTTCATTTGTGCCGGCATAAAACGGTCGATTGAGCCGGACCTGTTTTATAAACTCGTTGGCACGCTGCCCCGGTTCATCTCGCCCTGCTCCCATTTTGATAATGTCATTGGGAGAAAATAAAGCCATTTCACCACCGGCTTTGTTTTTATAGAGCCTTGGAGCTTCAGCCCGTTTGGCTTGTGCTTCGGGAATCAACGTAAAAACCAGTTTCTGCGCTTCTGCGGCAGATGGTGTGATAGATTTTGACACCGTTCGATAACCATTCAGACTCAGCTGAATATCGTGGGAAACTGCCTGTAAATCCAATTTAATCGGCGTGTTACCTGCGGATTTACCATTAACAGTGACTGTGGCGGATGGTGTTGAAAGTACTTCTACCTTGCCCATTTCAGGTTGCAACGTGATATCAAAGCTACGTTTTTCATTGGTCGACAAAGTGAAGGTTTCGCTTTGGCTAAAATAGCCCGGTTTGGCATAGCTCAGCCGATGTGATTTACCGGCTTCAACCGAGATGAGTTGCGAGTTATCAATTCGCAGACCATTTAATGTCAGCTGACCACCAGAAGGTGTCAGGTTTAAACGGACTCCAGCGGTTTCCGGCGATAAACGATAATTTCGTTCTAACTCTGGTTTACTGTTTTTTATCTCAATGGTTTCTTCGGTAGTTTCGTATTTTGCCAGTGCCACTTTGACAGTATGCAGACCACCTTGCAGCGGCAAGGTCAGTGGTGTTGTACCCACTTGTGCCTCGTCAATCGTCACTGCGGCACCACTTGGCACCGAGTTCACTGTTAACTCACCCTGCAATGGTTGCAGCTCAATATCCTGCATCACGGTTTCCCCTCGGCCCAGTACCAAGTCGATAGTAATGGTTTGATAGTGAGGGTGCTGGACGCTGAGCTGATGTTCTCCGGCGGGCAATTCATATTCCAGTGTGTTTGCCATCGCAATCACGTTATCGTCCATCATCCAGCTGGTTTTATTATCTTCCAGAGAAGTGGAAAGAACGATCTTTGCCGGTAAAGGCATGAGTGTGATGCGCAGAACTTTGCCGGAATCGGATTGTTCAATGGTTTGGCGATGTGGATAAAAACCATCTGCGGTGACTTCGATTTCAGTACTGTCGGCAAGTGAGTAAACCGAACCAAACATCACCATTGCCAGCCATGAATCGGCATGGATCGACACCGATGTTGCATCATCTGGCTTCACTTCAACGCGTGTACCCCGTGAAGCAAAAACAATGGTGACTATCACCAGAAAAACCAAAGCAAAGGTGGTCAGCAACCACAGATACATTCTGTGTTGGCGTTTTCTGGCAAGCTCCAGCTGCTGATTAAATTGGCTCATCGCAAACAATTCGTAGACTGTAACTGTTCAGATCGTATGGAATCGTGACCTCAACTAACTTGGATTTGAAGCCTTGCCGTTTGCCTTCAAAGGTATATTGCCCAGGTTTCAACTGAATCACTTTTGAATCAGTCACGCCAACATTGCCAACCCCACGTACCAGAATATGGGTTTGATTATCTGAACGAACTTCCACCGGAATTGTTCGGTTAACGGCAGTTAACATGTTGTCCAGTTCTCGACTTTTGCTGGTTAGTGAAGCACTTTGATTACGATATTTTGCGGCTTCATTTATTGCAGCTCGTGCCTGTTCACTAAGTTCGCTGCTTGACAAGCGATAAGGTGTCTTAAGGTAGTCATCGATCATTTTATTAAGTGACAAAATACTATTTGCCATCGCTAGCTTGTCTGTTGCCGTTTGGTTATTGGGATTTTCCTTGATAACTTGCTCAAGGTTGGTTTTAACTACTTGCCAGTCGTCTCTAGATTCGGCTTGGGCTGCATTTGCCAGAGATGTCTGAACCCGCTGATTTTTTTCGTATTGCTGTATTGCTGAATTGACGTCCCCAATCTCGGAACGATTGGGATGAATATTTCTTGCCTGACTGAGTGCGGTTTTAGCAGCTTCAATTCGGCCGTTTTCTATTGCAGTGTAGGATTGAGCGATAAGCGATTGAAACCGCTGATTATTAAGTGTGGACTGTAATGTTTGAGCACGTTGTTTTAGGGATTCTCTTTCTGGCGTCAGTTTTAACAGCTTGTTGATTAACGTCAGTTCGGCTTGTAGATCATTCTCCACTTTCGCCACATTGATTTGCTCAACTAAGGACGCAATTTCAGGTAACTGCTCGATTCTATCCGCCAGCTCAGTTGCTTGCTGAGAAGTGGTATCTAACATTAACGCTTTAGAAATTGCCAATTTTGCCGGCTGGTATTGATTGTCATCAAAAGCCTTCTGGGCATCCTGCATAGCCGTTTGAAATTGATCCTGGCTATCGTTGATTGTCGTTTCAGCAAGCTTAATAAGGTCATCTAAGGTGGCGCTTGCCTGAGCGTATTTAGCTTCACCAAACTGTTTAATAGCTGCTGTTTCTATGGTTTTCAAACGTTCGGCAAGCGCATTATCCCATTGCTGCAGATTAATTTTGTTTAACTCAGGTTTGAGCGTGTTTTCATAATGTGCATAGGCTTCAAGATAGGCTTGGCGCAGCGATACATCATCTTGCGGACCATCCGATAAGGCTGGGCGTTCAACACTTTCTACTGGCTGCTGCGTCTCGGCTTCGCTGGCTGTTTTAGTGGTTTTGGGCATCGAAGCCCAAACAATTAACAGCACACACAACACACTGAGCAGCAAAATGATGATCAGTGTTTGGAAGAATAGCTTGCGTTTGGCGAGTTTGGCTTCAGCGATTTTCTGCGTGATCATGCTTATCTCTTACAGTTGAACATCAGGCGTCGCTTCCAATTGATACATGCGATTCAAAAATGCACGCCATTGACGATACTGCTCGTTTATATCACCCGTTAACTCGACTGATTCTTCTTCATAGCTCAGCACTTGTGGCGCCATTTCCAGATTGATAGATTCACCCAGCTCGTTTAACGCATCCTGATGAAACTTGGCTTCTTCACGTGATTTAAAGCCACTGGTCAATAGTACGGCACCACCAATACCACCTGCTACTGTAGCTATATCTCTGCCAAAATTCGGATTACGCGAATTTCCAGAGGTCGCCGCAGCAACCGCAGCACCTATCAATACGGCCCCACCAATCATTTTCCACATACTTTTCGTGTTAGCTTCTTTACGCAACTGCATTTCAGCAGCGCTGGCTTCCTGCCACGCCAGATAGCTGTCATCCATTTGCTGTGAAAAAGCACTGTAGTTCTGTTGCAGATTATCAATGAACAGCTGTTCTCTAACTTGCACCGATTTAACCCGTTCAAACATGGGATCGGAATCACTTGGCATGCTCACCAATTTGATTTGCCGACCGCTGGTATCAAGATGTTCCATGAAGGCTTGTTCATTAAAGCTGGCAGCAAAACGTAAATCAGCAATATTCTGTAACTGTGCAAGCTCGCGTTGTTGTTGCTTAAGTAATACTTCTACGATGGCCTGCGCAGCTTTGGCGAAAGCCGGATCATAAGGGTCTTTGCCATCATTACGAGGGTTTTTGTAGAAACCTTCATTCACCTCGTGATCAATAGTAGTGTTAAGCCATTGTTTACCGCTGGCATCCACCACGTTAAGACGAAATTTGACTTCCTGACCAGTAGATTCAAGGATTTCACCGACGGTATATAAATCACCTGACGCCGTACTATTCGGTGCAACACGAACGGCACCAAACTTACCGGTTTCATCAAGGGCGGTTTTTAATTTATAGGCAAAACGATTGGCTTCAGCACGTCTTAATTCAGGCCAAATACCTTCTTCTTCATAATCGGCGGCTTTATCTGAAAGGCCAGGTGAAAAGTATGTGGAAA
>JAMDEF010000024.1 GCA_023488305.1 Gammaproteobacteria bacterium
GCGAAAGGTGATGGTCGGCAAAGCAAAAGACATTTTGCATAAGGCAGTGGGTCGTGGACCGATTGCCGGCATGACTTCCGGTTCAATTATTACTGTTTTGGTCCAATCCTCTTCTACAACAACTGCCTTAATCGTTCCTCTGGCGGGTACCGGTGTGTTTTCGATTAAACAGATTTATCCGTTCACCTTAGGTGCAAATGTCGGTACTACCATCACGGCATTACTTGCAGCTACAGCGATATCCGGCCCAACGGCTGAACTCGCTTTGCAGATAGCGCTGGTACATCTGTTTTTTAATGTGATGGCAATATTATTGATATATGTGCTGCCGGTATTTCGCCAATTGCCTATCAAGATGGCTGAGACGCTGGCTATATATGCCCAGAAAAACAAACTGTATGTTGTTGCCTATATAGGTGGCGTATTTTTTGTGATTCCATTGTTGATCATTGGCCTGAGTCAGATCTTCTAATTATTACAAATCATTTTGAGGTTTAAGCCATGTCCAATTTGACACCACAGGAAAGACAAGTCCGTATTCGTGAACTTAAGCAAGCGATTGAAGAGCTTGAAGCAGGCATGCCAAGTGAAATGGATGAACAGCAGCACGAAAAGATTGATGAGCTGGAACAATATTTTGATGCAGTTGAAACCAAATTCACCAGTTTGAAAATTTTCTGGGAAGATTTGAAGCAATCCTTGAAAGATTCCAAGCAAGACTAACTCGACGAGCCGGAGTAAATCTCAGTGAAACAACAATATGTGAGCGTAATTGCTGGTCTTGTTTTGGTTATGTTGGCTGGGTGTTCACAGCAAGATGATCTATCAGAAACCAGAATTACAGAAAACACCATTGTTATTAATGGTTCTAGTACGGTGTTCCCGATTTCTACTGAAGCTGCAAAACGTTTTATACGTCAGCAACCTGAAACCGAAATTTCAGTGAAATTTTCAGGAACAAATGCTGGTTTTCGTTTGTTTTGTGAGGGGAAAAGCGATGTCAGTAATGCTTCCAGGCCTATCAATGCCGAAGAAGTTGCTTTATGTGCAAAAAATCAGATTGATTATGTCGAGCTCCCATTGGCTCAGGATGCCTTAGCGGTTGTTGTGCACTCGGCTAATGATTGGGTTGATTCTCTGACCATGAGTGAATTAAAAACTATCTGGTCGAAACAAAGTGATGGTGAAATCTTAAACTGGAATCAGGTTAGATCGGAGTGGCCAGATAAACTGTTGTCGTTGTATGGCAGAGGTCAGGATTCAGGTACCTATGATTACTTCACCACTCATGTGACTGGGGTTACCCGGGAAAGTCGTTCTGATTATGTTGCCAGCGAAGATGAAGAATATTTAGCAGCACAGATAGCCAAAGATAAAAATGCATTGGGATTTTTTGGTATCGGCGGCTATCACCGTCATTGGGATACTTTGAAGCTGGTGCCGATTGATAATGGAAACGGTCCTGTTTATCCTTCGATTGAAACAGTTGCGAATGGTGAATACACGCCGTTTGCAAGGCCACTGTTTTTATATGTTAATAAACAGTCTTTAGAAGATAAAGCTAATCTCAAGGTGTTTCTAACGCATTATTTCTCCAACATTGTGACGTGGCTGCATTTCACCGGTTACATGCCGTTAACTCAAGAGCAATATGCTGAAAATATTCAACAGCTGCTTAAATAATTAAATGAATTTTTAGCTTAGATAGGCAGCTAACACGATCCAGGCCATATCTTTTGCCTTTTTAGCTGCCGTTAAATCTCCTTGTACGTGGGCCATTACGATGGCCCCTTCTTTTAATAGACTGATGGAATCAGTGACATGATGAGTCGCTGGTTCAAGTATTCCCAAAGCCCGGATCTGCCTTTCAATTAAGCCATTAATTTTCTTTTTATGTTGCTGGCATTGTTGATATATCAGCTGTTGTGGATCATTAAATTCCGCACAGGTGTTAATAAAAAAACAGCCATGGAAATCCGTTAGTAAATCCACACGGTTATTGATCCAATCATCCACTGCATCAAACAATTCATTGAGTCCGTCATACCCCGGCTTTACCAGTTCCAGCCGTGATGCTAACCAGTTGTAAAATTTCTCATCACGATATTCCACCACTGCCGCAATCAATTCCTCTTTACTGGCAAAGTGATGATAAAGAGTTTTCTTGGCAACTCCCGCTGTTTGCAGAATCTGATTGATACCCACAGCATGAATGCCATTTCGATAAAACAATTCAAAAGCACTATGAATTAATTGCTGACGTTTATCCATGATGGTTTCTCATAAAATTTCAAGTCAGTTTGACAGAGGTATACCGATCTGTCTATTCTTCTGGTAGACAAATCTGTATATCTTGCTGCTGGAGAATAAATTCATGTTACAAACCGAACGAAAACCACCTTTTCCGCCGTTTACAATTGAGTCAGCAAAACAGAAAGTTCGCATGGCTGAAGATGGCTGGAATAGTCGCGATCCGGAAAAAGTCTCCTTAGCGTATACCCCTGACAGTGAGTGGCGTAATCGATCAGAGTTTCCAGTTGGTCGAGAGCAAATAAAGACGTTTTTGCAGAAAAAATGGCAAAGCGAATTAGAGTACCGGTTGGTAAAAGAGCTCTGGGCATTTACTGATAATCACATTGCAGTACGCTTTGCCTATGAATGGCATAACGAGAAAGGCCAATGGTTTCGATCATATGGCAATGAAAACTGGGAGTTTGATGACAACGGTTTAATGAAAAAACGTTATGCCAGTATTAACGATTTGGTGATTGAAGAAAGCGACCGGAAATTAACTTGGTCTTCAGGCAGGAGACCGGATGAATACCCCGGTTTGAGTGAGTTGGGTTTATAAGCCGATAGAGATATTAAAAGGCGCGGAGTCGAAACTCCGCGCCAGTCGGTTTATCGCAATAACAAGAACATCGCCTGATTTTCCCGAACAATATTCAATAGTAATTCGGGTTGATTAGTGACCATTTGTTTGAACTGTTCCAGATTATTAACTGGCTGGCGATTTACTGAAGTCACGATGTCATAGCTACGTAAACCGGCATTCCACGCTGGGCTGCCCCGTTGTACTGAGTAAAGCATAATGCCTTCAACTTTGCCGTAAGCCGGTGAGCTTGGTTCAATATCGCCAAACGTAGCTCCAGCTAATTTGGGATGCACTTCACCCGTTTGAGTTGCTGCGCTACGTTGAGCTTCTGTTACTTCAGCAGTTAAGGTTTGCGCTTTACCATCACGAATGATTTCCAGCTGGATAGTTTGCCCAACCATTAACAGACCAATGGTATTACGTAGATTATCGGCATTAACCAGCGAAACGCCATCAACAGCTGTCACTACATCACCCACTTTTAATCCGGCTTTTTCAGCAGCAGAGCCCGGGATCACATTGGTTACAACTGCACCACCACGATTTTTTTCAATACCAAAGGCTTGGGCAAGTTCAGGTGTAATATCCTGCATTTGCACACCTAAATAAGCGCGGCGTACTTCGCCATGCTCCAGTAGTTGATCGGTGATTTGTTTGACCAAATTGCTGGGAATGGCAAAACCAATTCCGATATTACCGGTTTGACCCGGTGAGAAAATGGCGGTGTTAATACCAACCAGTTCACCACGTAAATTCACCAACGCACCACCCGAATTACCTGGGTTGATTGATGCATCAGTTTGAATAAAGTTTTCATAGCCTTCCAGCCCCAAGCCACTACGTCCCAACGCACTGACAATACCCGAAGTCACAGTTTGTCCAAGTCCAAAGGGATTACCAATTGCTACAACGAAGTCACCTACACGTAGGCTGTCTGAATCCGCCAAGGGCAGGGCAGTAAGGTTTTCAGGAGGAATACGAATTACAGCAACATCAGTGGCTGGATCGCTACCAACCACTTCAGCCTGAAAACTACGGCCATCATGCAGTGAAACAGTAATTTCATCAGCCCGTTGAATCACGTGATTATTGGTTAATACCAAACCTTCTTTGGCATTAACGATAACACCACTTCCCAGGCTTTGCGCCTGACGGGTACGAGGCTGTTGTTGTTCAGGTAGGTTAAAAAAACGTCGGAAAAAAGGATCGTTTAATAACGGATTATCCTGAATTCGCACTTCGCTACGTGTTGCAATATTTACAACCGCAGGTTTGGATTGATCCAGCATCGGTGCCAACGTTGGCATTTGGTTGTCATCGCCGAGCCATGGGAAAGGCAGTGCAGCAACAGCAACCTGTGTTAAAAGTGTAATACCAGCTAACCAGACAACAGCAGATTTCAGCTTGTTCATCATCTTGTTTTCCTCAAATGCTTTAAATGTTCTCACGAGGGTTAAAGGGTAATTTTTCAGCCATTTCTTGGTAAAACTTTTTAGCTTCAGCAGTGGTTGCCGGAGGAGTTATGATTTGTAAAACAACAAACTGATCTCCAGCTGTTTTGCCGGGCAGACCTCGTCCTTTCAAACGCATTTTTTGACCACTACGAGCACCTGCCGGGATATTCAGACTAATTTTTCCGGCTAAAGTTGGCGCAGTTATTTTGGCACCTAAAGCGGCTTCCCAGGGGGTAATAGGCAAGTCCAGATATACATCTCTGCCTTCAAGTCGATAGAGCGAGTGCGGAGCAATCTGGATTTCCAGATATAAATCTCCAGGTTTGCCGCTCATACCGGCTTTACCTTGTCCGGTTAAGCGAATTTTTTTCCCAGGCTCAATCCCGGCAGGAATTTTGACATTAACGGTACCAGACTGAGAGGCTCCTGCAGGTCGACGGATGGATTTGTTGGCACCATTAAACGCATCTTCCAATGAAATGGTGATCTTGGCGTTAACGTCGTCACCTCTGGCAAAGAAATTATCATTGCGGCCGCCACCCATGCCGCCCATGCCCCCAAACATGTTTTCAAAAAAGCTGCTGAAGTTACCTTGACCAAAGCCGCCAACGTTTTCTTCCCAACCTGGAGGAGGAGAAAAAGATTGGCCATGACGGAACTGCCCACCAAACTGATCATATTGGGCACGTTTGTCTTTATCTCGCAGCACCTCATAAGCTTCACCGACTTCTTTGAATTTCTCTTCAGCATTTTCTTCTTTGCTGACGTCAGGATGAAACTTACGCGCCAGGGTGCGATAGGCTTTTTTTATCTCCTCTGGTGTCGCTGTGCGGCTAACACCGAGGATCTTGTAATAGTCTTTATATTCCATGGGCTCATTCGGATTTAAAATTGATCTGGGTCAATAGATGGGGATGATAGGACGTTTTTCAACGTCATTTAAGGATTTTTCTGATGTGTTGCAAAAACACAACATGAGAGAATGCGTCATCTTTTTACAACACATTGCCCAGGAATCATAGCTCATGCCGACTTTACGAAAGTTGCCACTGTTAATGGCGTTAGCCAGTTTGAATATCGCTTTGCCAGCCCTAGCTCAGGAAGATCAGGATTTATCTCTTGACGAGCTGGTTGTCACTGGAACGCGTTCGGGTACGCCTATTCTCGAATTAGCAGGAAATACTGGCAAAATTTCAGAAGAAGAAATCGATCTGGTACGTCCGGATCACATCACCGAAGTTGTTAATCGTATCAGTGGCGTGAATATTCAACGGGGTAACGGTCAGGAACATCTGACTTCTATTCGTTCTCCTGTATTAACCGGTGGCGCTGGTGCAGGTTCATTTTTATTTCTGGAAGACGGCATCCCACTGCGAGCGGCAGGTTTTGCCAATGTAAATGGTTTGTTTGAATCCAACTACGAACAGGCTGGTGGTATTGAAGTGGTACGTGGCCCGGGCAGTGCGTTTTATGGTTCCAATGCGGTTCATGGTCTGGTGAATGTGTTGACTCGTGCACCGTCATTAAACCTTGAACGACAAGTTGATCTGTCAGTTGGCCCACATGATTTATACAAATTCAAAGGGACCGTCAGTGACACCGTTGGGCGCCATGGTTACCGTGTCAGTGTTAATGGAACCACGGATAATGGTTATGCCGAAGATGCTGGTTATGACCAACAGAAAGTCACTTTGCGTCATGACTATTACGGCGATCAGGACAGTTTCAAAACCATTTTTAGTGCAACCAATCTGAATCAGAAAACAGCGGGTTATGTGGAAGGTTTTGAAGCATATAAAGATGGCAGCCTTTCTCGCGGCAATATTAATAAAGAACGCGGCATTGATGCCTATCGTAATGCCAAAGCTTTCCGTTTATCTACCGAATGGGAACGTCAGCTGAATGACTCTACTTCGTTTCGTTTAACGCCTTATATGCGTCATACCGAAATGGATTTTTTGATGCATTTCCTGCGTGGACAACCTATTGAAAAAAATAAACACACCAGTGCTGGATTATTGTCGGCATTAACCCATGAATTGGAAGGTGGTCATACCATTATTGTGGGTACTGACGTTGAATATACCCAAGGTGATTTATCCGAAGTGCAATTTAATCCGTCAACTGGTCCATTTCTACAAGGTGTGCATTATGACTATGAAGTGGATGCCACTGTACTTGCGCCCTATATTCATTCTGAATGGCAGGTACTAGATAAAACCCGTGTTACTGCGGGTGTCCGTTATGAATACACCAAATATGATTACACTAATAACACCGACTCTCGTGAGTTTGGTACTCGATATTTACGTCCAGATAGCGGCAAAGATACCTTCAGCAACCTAAGCCCCAAACTAGGGTTAGTCCAAGAGTTAACGGAAAACACTGCTGCATTTGTTAATTACGCTCGTGGTAATCGTGCACCGCAAACGACGGATTTATATCGAATTCAACAGCTTGGCGCGACAGGCGGTGCTGCAGATTCTGAAACAATTGATAGTGTTGAGATCGGTGTACGTCGGATTGGTGCCGGCTTGCAATATGAGGTAGCTGCTTATCAAATGAAGAAAAAAGATTATTTCTTTACTGACAGCACCCAAATAAATGTTCCAGATGGCAAAACCAAGCATACCGGTATTGAATTAGGCGTGTTTTATCCTTTCAACGAATTGTTTGATATCGGTGCCAATGTCACCTTTGCCAAACATGAATATGACTTTGATAGAGCCACTAGCAACATTGAGAAAGGTAACTACCTCGTCACTGCCCCAAGACGTATGGGAAATGTCCGTTTAGGTTGGAATGTCACGCCAAAAAGCCGTGCTGAACTCGAATGGGTGCATATGAGTGAGTATTATGTTAATGATGCAAACTCAGAAAAGTACGAAGGACATGATGTATTTAACTTACGTGCTTCTCATGCTGTCACCGATAGTTTGACGCTATATGGTCGCGTACATAACTTATTTGATACCGATTATGCAGAACGTGCGGATTATCAAATTACACCAA
Organism: Gammaproteobacteria bacterium; assembly: GCA_023488305.1. Lineage (GTDB taxonomy): Bacteria > Pseudomonadota > Gammaproteobacteria > Nitrosococcales > Methylophagaceae > Methylophaga. The sequence continues at coordinate 7,342 of JAMDEF010000024.1, forward strand.
ACAATCCTGAAGGTTACCGTTACTTTGTTGGCGAGCGCCGTGGATTGCATGTTGGCGCCAGCTACTCGTTTTAATTAAACGAAAGGTTTCAAACAAAAAAACCGGTGGTTGATAACTCAACCACCGGTTTTTTATATTTAATCTAGGGCTTTATTGACGATGCGATTTTCTAGCTTCAAGTCTACGTAAAAACTCTCGCATAATATCGTCATAAAGCGCTGGTCCCAGATAGGCATCTTCAACGCCGCTTTCAATGCTGGGATTATCGTTGATTTCAATTAACACTACACGACTGCCACTTTGCTTGATATCTATACCATAAAGACCATCTCCAACCAATTTTGCTGTTTTTATGGCAATTTTCAGTACTTTTTCCGGAACTTCGGAAATAGGTACGGCAGCTGATTTACCTGAATCAGTGCCTTTTTTGGTGTTGTGGTTATAAATCTGCCAGTGGCCTTTGCTCATAAAATACTGACACGCATAAATAGGTTTGTTATTAAACACACCGATGCGCCAGTCATAATCGGTAAACATAAATTCCTGTAACAAGATGATCGCTGATTGCTGGAAAAAATCGGCTGCATTACTGCGCAGTTCATCGACATTATTAACTTTGATAACACCTTTAGAAAACGCGCCATCAGGGATTTTCATCACCAATGGAAAGGTCGCTTCGGCACAGATTTTTTCCAATCCCACTTTGTCATTTCGATATAAAAGATGCGATTCCGGCATCGGCAAATTATGCTTTTCCAGCAATTCTTTCAGATAAATCTTATTGGTACAGCGAATAATCGAGGTGGGATCATCAATAACCACCAGGCCTTCACTTTCTGCACGTCGGGCAAATTTATAAGTGTGGTTATGAATCGCTGTGGTTTCGCGAATAAACAGGGCATCATATTCAGCGATACGGATATAGTCTCTTGGGGTTATCAGTTCAACATCAATACCTATACGTTTGCCGCTGGAGATAAAGCGTTTTAATGCTGTGGCATCACTGGGTGGCATTATTTCATCGGGATTATGCAAAATCGCCATGTCATAACGATACTGTCGGCGCTTAGAGGGTTTACGCCACAGTTTATGACTAAACGCATCCAGTGCATTGGCAAAGTTATCTTGTTCGCTGTCACTGAGTTGATTCAGTGGGGCTGCTTTGATGGCAGAAATTAACCAATGACCTTTATGACTGAATTCGATTTCAATGATCGGGCAGGGATACTGTTCGAAAATCTGTCTGGCCAGTTTTTGCAGGCCTTTAAATTCACACTGGCCAAAGAATACTTTTAGATTAAAACTGGTTGCGTTTAAAGGCCTGCAATGACTTTATCAAGTTGCGTACCAAAATCTGACAGGTCATAGGCATAGAGACTTTTACGGGACAGATCATTGATGGTTCGCAGACTCGGCATTACCCGATGCCCGCGTGCTTCGGCGACCATTGAGCAGTAATAGCCTGGACTTAAGTATTCCAGACCGTGACAAAGGTTAATAATTTGCGCACGACCGCTCGCGATATGAGATGGGGTTTGCAGATAATCATCCACTGCAATGACCTGCGCGCTGGGAAAATAAGGTGCCCAGTCTTCAATATTTTCCAGAATTATCAAATGGTTAGTCATGAGGCGTTAACAGTGCTCCGATTCAGGTTAGCCAGACGATTTGTGCATCATAAAGTGATTGTGTCATGGTTGTGATAAATATTTTTGCCACTGTGCCGATTATCTGGTCAAAATCATAAAAGTCGCCTATTCTTCGCCGAAAAATTAAGTACAGGAGAGTTGTTGCTATGTATGCAGAAGCCGTTCTGAGCGTGTTTTCTCAACGCTATGCTGGTGCACGAGACAAGTTCATATCAGCAGTGGAAACAAGCTCCATTGTCGAACGGGTCAACAATATTGTCCACCCCGTTCGTGGACCTAAAAACGAACGCTTGTTCTGCGATATTGCCTGGGCCGGCAGTCCCAAGGCAAAAAATGTTTTAGTGTTGGTATCCGGCATCCATGGTGTAGAAGGCGGCGTCGGTTCTGCCATTCAATCTGATTTTGTTGGTCGTCATCGACGCTTACCTACCGATGTTTGTGTTGTTATGGTACATGCTTTAAACCCTTGGGGATTCGCCTGCGCCAGTCGCAATGACCATGAAGGCATTGATATCAACCGTAACTTCGTCGATTTTAATGCCAAGTTACCTGACTCAACTGAAGCCGTGGCAATTTGGGATACGCTGAGCAAAAAGACCGATTCTATTGACCTGATTGGTGAGCAACGCGAACAGTTCGATAAACTTAGCCAGGGTCAATACAGCAAAGCCGATGCACTTTATTACGGCGGTGAAAAAGCCAGTTGGTCACGGCAAACGATTGAAGAACTGGTTGCTCAACTGAAACCAGACAAACGCGATAATGTCATCGTTATTGATATCCATAGTGGGCTGGGACCTTATGGTTATGGGGAATTAATTTGCGATCATCCCCCTGAAACAGCCGGACAGAAAAAAGCGCGTGAATTATTTGGCGCGACAGTGACTGAGCCGGCTCTGGGCACATCGACTTCTGGTGTCAAACATGGCTTGCATGACTATTACTGGCACCAGCAAGGCGATAATGTGTGTTTTCTGACATTGGAATTCGGCACTTTTGGTAATCAGCAAATGTTGAACGTCCTCTTTGCCGATCAGCAATTGCAAAAATCCGGCAAGATTGACTGGTCTGATCAGAAAACGCTGGATATCAAACATGCGATGCAGGATTTTTTCTGTCCTGTAGAAACCCAATGGCAGGAGCTGGTATTGTTTCGTGGACGCCAAGTCATCGAAATGGCTTTGGAGGGTTTGACCACTAATGCAAATGGCAGTTAAAAAGCAGACAGATTCGATAACATTTCGTGCGGCCACTTTAGCGGATGTAGATGCCCTGCTGGCGATTGAAAATATCTGTTTTGACAGCGATCAATTATCCCGTCGCAGTTTTAAATGGATGATCAATAAGGCCAACGCCTTGTTACTGGTCGCCGAGCAACAACAAAACATAATGGGATATGTTTTACTGCTGTATGCCAGAGGCACCTCGCTGGGACGGATCTATTCGCTGGCTGTTTTACCGGAATACCGTAACCAAAAAATTGCTCGTGCTTTAATGCGTGAAGCCGAGCAGGCAGCATTGACGGCTGGTCGCAGTTTTATTCGTCTGGAAGTACGCCCAGATAATGTTGGCGCAATAAAGCTTTATGAAAGCCTTGGTTATCACCAGTTTGAAATTGTTAGTGACTACTACGAAGATCATGCCAACGCATTACGCATGATGAAAGTGTTGCAGCCACAACCGGAAGAATTGCACCAGCAGGTATTTCATTATTCACAAAGCACGGACTTTACCTGTGGCCCAGCCAGTTTGATGATGGCGATGAAGACCCTGCAACCTGTAATGCACCTGGATCGTGGTCTGGAATTACAGCTTTGGCGGGAAGCCACGACCATATTTATGACCTCCGGCCATGGCGGTTGTAGTGCTCAGGGGCTGGCCTTATCAGCTTGGCGACGTTATTTCAAAACCACGTTGATAACCAATAGTGTCGAGGTACCGTTTGTAAACGGCGTGCGTAGTGAAGATAAAAAAGCGGTAATGGAATGTGTGCATCAAGACTTTATGCAGCAATTGGAAACATCAGATGTTGAGCAACAGATGCGTCATATTGATGTGAATTTACTACGTGATTATCTGAATCAGGGCGCGCTGGCGGTGGTGTTGATTAGCTCTTATCGGCTTAATCAGAACAAATCACCTCACTGGGTGGTGCTGGTATCGATTTCAGATACCTTTGTTTATTTTCATGACCCTGATATTGATTGGGATGATGACAAAACCCTCACGGACAGTTTTTATGTTCCGGTGACCCATAAAGAATTCAATCGCATGTTAGGCTACGGTAAACCTCGTTATCAGGCAGCAGTCATTTTGCACTCGACAAAATAGCTCTTATCTCTGACCTTATCTCTGATAAGCACAGCTAAACCGTGCGATTCCCATACCACTAAAGCCACAAAGGGTCCTTAATCTACTCTTTTCGCATCACTCACTACCGACTCCATTTTGGATGCCTTAGTCGATTCCTGTCGGACCAAAGCAGCAACTAGTGCGGCATTTACATAACCAGCTGAGGCACCGACCAAGGTGCTAAACAATATTGCAAGCAATGCATTATTGAATGACATCGATAGCAGGTGTTCCGGCGCAAACAATCCGGTCGTGCTGGCAAAAGCAAAAAAGCTGGCGTATCCGTAAATAATTGCCGGAGTGACGCTGAACAGGGTAATCGTGCTCATTCTTGCAAGAATCGCAATGATTGCGCCTATAAATAGAGCTCCCCCGAGTTGCTGGCCCAATGCGCTTTCGACGGGATTGTTCAAAAGAAAAATTGCTGATATCCATGCAGCAATTGCACCGAGTGCCATATGTATAATGGTAGCAATAAACGCGTGATTGCGATTGACGCCGCCATTCATATGAAAGAAACAAGCCCAAGCGATGAACACAGCCCACGGTGGTATAAAAGTGAAGAATCCAAGCACATAAAGAACGATGGTCGTAAGTAGAAATGCGCTGAATGTCGCTGCATTGAGTTGAGTCATGACTTTCCTTTCATCTGTGATACATAAAATTCGGTTTTAGCCGGTCATCGGCAGCTGACTTTTGAGTCGCTGCTATCCTGTTTCAGGTCTCGCCTTTAATTACCATCTCTACATATTGTTCAGAGGTGATAGTCCCTCCCAATGCCTCGGCGATATGCTTGTCCCTAGCCGGCAGGGCTTCCTGTAAGCCTTCTATTCGTTTCCAGTGTGGTAATGCAACTGGCATGTTCTCCTGTGGCACGTGCTTTGCGCTGGCAATGCGTTTGTAGCGGTGGATGTATCGCGCGCAGTTAACGAAAATTTCAGTAATATCGACAAATACCACCATCTCCGCACCTTGGAACATTTTGAGTGACTCCTCATCACGATGTATTGAGGCGGTGCCATGTATGCGAAAGCGATTTGGGGTTTCGAAGTCGATCAGCAACATGCCGACCTGATTGTTGATAGATATATTGCCCATGGAGAGGAACATGCCATTTCCATCAAAACTTGGGAACGCCAGAGTTTTACTGTCGATGATTTTAAGGAACCCAGGATTTCCCCCTTTGTATGAACAAGTGGGATAACCGCGGTGATCGATGGTTGTCAGGAAAAACATATCGCGACTCTCGATAAAACCACGATGTTCTTCGCCAATTTCAGCGGAGACGATATTGGCGTTTACTGCATCCGCTAGCTTCACCGTATCAAAATCTTGCTGTAATGCCCGATGCTGTTTGCCATAGAGCTCTTGCATGAAACCACCTTTTCCCATATGTCTATTTAAACTTTATTTATTAAAAGTTTGTAAAACCCGTGAGGACTCTTCCGGCAACAGCGTTTGTATGAAGCCGACTTGATTGTAAATTCCAATCAGACTTCAGGGTTGTAATTGCACCAACAGAATCAATAATAAACAGGCGCCTCGAATCAGTAGCACGTTACCTGGATATTGTGTTATTACTCATATGCTGTCCTGTTGTTTTAGAGAGCAGAAAAAAGTATGCCGCAGCCGCGCTATGGATACTTTTTCCGGTTGGCGGTATTTCTTGACTGAAAAGGTGATATGCAATGGAGCATCGTGATATCCATTCAGTAACGACATTTTCTCCGAATCTGCTGGCGAATCTTGAACGGCTGGGTGGGCAGCGGCTTTGTACTGAAGAGCAACCGACCCATCAGCGGTTGGAATGGCTCAAGGAAGTTATCGGTCGGGAATATGCCAATGTTGATGTTGGAACACCCGATCAGATGTCTTTGTATAACGATATGTTGATTTACCCTTGGCAACAGGGGCTGCGTTTATCTCCTATACGATCCAATGCCATTACAATTGAAAGACTGCCAAAAGAACCAGAGCACGTTTCTCAGGATTGTTATTTCGGCGTATTGTTGACCGAGGGACAGTACAAGCTTGAGCAAGGTGGTCGGGAAGTGTTTCTCAAACCGGGTGAAATGACGATATACGATGCGACGGAGCCACATCGTGTTACTACTCCCGGTCCGTTTTCCAAGATTTTAATTTCAATTCCCCGTTTTTTGCTGGACGAACGCATTGCCAATATCAGCAGACTGACTGCAACCAAGTTATCCACTGCGCATGGCGCGGGGGCCATTACCGCCTCGATGATTTCATCTACCGTCAATCAATTAGAGCAATTGGATGAAACCGTTTTTCAGGCACTATCAGAGCCGGTATTGGAGTTGTTTACCTTATCGTTATTAGAAATTGTGGGTAAAACAAAGCAATTGTCCCGTTATCGGAGCCAGGCATTAATACGGGTTAAACAGTTTATTGCCTGTAATCTGACTGATACCGATTTAAAAGCTGACATCATTGCCTCTGCCATGGGCTTATCGGTCCGTTACATCAATGATTTGTTTAATGAAGAAGACACTTCATTGATGCGTTATCTCACGCAGCAGCGGCTGGCGCGAAGCCGTCATTATCTGGCTAGCTCGTTATACAGTCATTTGAGCATTACTGAAGTTGCGATGCAAAGTGGTTTCAGCAATATGGCCCATTTCAGCCGAGTATTCCATCAGGCTTATGGTATGCCTCCACGTGCCTATCGCTATCATTGCCAAAACGATCATGGACTTTAGCAAGCAGACTAAAGCCGTTAGTAAAATGAACTATAGTGGAGAAATTTACTCCATATATCATGTGTTTAAGGCCTGATAAAATTTATCGAGAGCCTTCCTGCTAACCTAAGCGAACCGAAGCGCAGATAAGACTTAGGATATTTTTTGATGGCGTATCTAGCGAATATAATTATTGAATAGATCAGTGTTTGGGCCATTCATGTCAAATCAAGAAACAAGGATAAACTATCAGTGGAAACCTAGTTTTAGTAGCTTATCTACTAAACTGATCCCTCAAAATTTATTGCACGGTGTGTCCTTACGTAAACATATAAACTGTCCTTGCAGGAGAGGAGAAAAACTTGCTCGATAAACTCAAACAACTGTTACAACGTGAATTACTGGATGATGACGATACCGGAGATGCCAAGCATCTATCTGTTCGGCTGGCCGCTGCCGCTTTGATGGTTGAAGTCATTGCTGCCGACTATCATTTCAAAGATGAAGAGCGGGATATGCTGTTAGCGATTTTGCAGAAACGTTTTTCGCTGGATAAACAAGCAGCCGAAAGTTTGCTGGCGGAAGCTCAACAAGCCCATAAATCTGCCACCGATTATTTTGCCTTTACCTCAGAAATCAACCGTCGTTACAGTCAAAAAAAGAAGATCGAATTGATCCATATCCTCTGGCAATTAGCCAATGCTGATCATGAGGTTCATCAGATAGAACAACACGTTATCCGTCGCATCAGTAACTTATTACATGTCGAACATAGTGATTACATTGCCGCAAAACTGGCAGCTACTGGACATAGTTAATCCTTAATATATAGCCCGAATTAGTGAGATTATCCAAAATCTGACAATCGTTACTCTTGTCAGCTCATCGCTAAGACGTTAATGTATCTCATTCTCATTAACGGCAATTGGTCGACGACACATGTCACCACCCCCAGTGGAAACTATTTATAAAGACCATCACAGTTGGTTGCATGGTTGGCTGTATCAAAAAGTAGGTTGTGATCAACGTGCTGCCGATCTGGCGCAGGATACTTTTGTTCGTTTATTGCAGGCTCAACATAAACAAACAAACTTTACTCCAGAACAACCGCGGGCCTATCTGCGTACCGTAGCCAACGGTCTGGTGATTGATTATTTTCGCCGCCGTTCACTGGAAAATGCCTATCAGGAAGCCCTGGCCAATATGCCAGAACTCACGATGATGTCGGAGGAAGAACGGCTGTTAATTCGTCAAACAGTAGAACAGCTTGATGCCTTATTAGATCGTTTGCCTAAACGCGTAAGAGCGATATTTCTTTTATCCCAACTTGAAGGATTAACGTATCAGCAGATTGCTGAACACGAAGGCGTATCACTGCGGACCGTTAAACGCGATATGCAAAGAGCCTATGTCCACTGCCTGACGTTATTGTGGTGATCACCATGCAAGCCGCAACACCACCAGCAAAAATCATTGCCGAAGCCGCTGACTGGCTGGTCAAACTAAAGGACAAACCGTTAACCGCAAGTGAAAAGAGCCAGTTAAAGCAATGGTGTGCTCAAAGTGCCGATCATCAACGTGCCTGGCAAGCCGCTCAACAATTAAATCAATCCTTTGAACAAGTGCCGGAAAAATTGGGTCTTTCGGTATTGAGTCGAAAACAGGCTCAGCGGCGCAACCTTATCAAAGCCATCAGTGCGTTGCTTGTTATTCCAACCGGAAGTTGGCTGGTCTATCAACATTCACCGATATCATCCTGGACCGCCGATTATCAGACTGCGACCGGAGAGCTACGTGAAGTCATGCTGGCGGATGGCAGCCAGCTGATATTGAATACCCGCAGTGCGGTGAATGTTTGGTTTGATGAAAACCAGCGACTCATTGAACTGTTGGAGGGTGAAATACAGATCACAACAGTCAGTGACTTAGCCCGGCCTTTATCGGTCAGAACAGAGCATGGGCAAATTTGGGCATTAGGCACCATCTTCACCGTACGACTCGATTCAGATTATTCGCAGGTCGCCGTACAACAGGATGCAGTAGAAATTCATACGGCTGCAACGGATAAGGTTCAACGCATCACCGCCGGTCAGCAAAGCCGGTTTTCCGAAGTGGAAATTGAACCAGCAAGAATAAGCCAACCGACCACAGCAACCGCGTGGACGCGTCAGCAATTGATTGTCGACAATCAACCTTTAGCTGAGGTGATCGCCGAACTATCACGTTATCGTAAGGGCTGGCTACGTTGTGATCCGGCCGTGGCACAGTTACGTCTCTCCGGCGTTTTTCAATTAACTGATACTAACATTGCCCTTAGCAATATTGCCCATACCTTGCCGGTAAAAGTGGTTTATCGCAGTGCGTATTGGGTGACCGTGACTAACAATAAATAATTTGGCCTCTTTTTTCAGCTGCTTCGGCATAAGTAGTAAATGAATCTCATTTACACTGTTTACGCTGAAAAGGAAGCTCCATGAAACCTGCTCAATCCCTCCAGGCGAAAGCCCTGAAGAAACCAACATTGCTCAATCAATCTATAAAAGCAGCGATCATCGCCACAGTTGTGATTACAGCAGCATTGCCATTTACCACGTTAATCGCCGCCGAGACTACCGTTTCCCAGCAGCAGTTTCAAATTCCTGCAGGGCCACTGTCACAATCACTAAATGAATTTGCGAGTCAATCTGGGATTACTTTGTCTTTTGATCCGGCAATTACTAAAGGACTAACCAGCCCAGGTATTTCTGGACAATATTCACAGCATCAAGTTATCGAAATGTTGCTGGCAGGCAGTGGGCTGACCATTTCTCAGAAAGCAGATGGCAGTTTTACAATTTATAAAGCGTCACCTGCTGAGACGAATAATCAAATTGCGTTACCTGCAGTGATTGTATCGGGAGAAAAACTCAATCGCAGGCTGCAGGACACATTATCCAGTGTGGCGGTATTTGGTCAGGAAGATATACGTCAACATGCTGATCAGGATTTACAAAACATTATGGCGAGAACACCCGGAATTTATACTCAATCTGGCAATGAGAACTGGGGAATTCGGGGCGTTCCGGTTTCGGGATTTGACTCTCAGGGTGCTGGCACGATGAATGGTGCGGTGACGGTGTTTGTGGATGGCGCTGCACAGACTCATCGACTGGTCACCATGAACCCGCTTCGCTTATGGGATGTAGAACAAGTTGAGGTATACCGTGGAGCCCAATCGACTACTCAGGGACGAAACTCATTAGCGGGAGCGGTGGTATTAAAAACCAATGATCCAACTTTTCAACCGGAGTTTGCTGCTCAAACCAACTTCGGTAGTTATGGTGAGCAAGGTGTTTCACTGGTGGCAAATAACAGTATCGTAGACAATTTCCTGGCAGGTCGTTTGGCCGTTGATTATCAAACCATTGATGGGTATATCGATAATGAAACATTGGATATTGATGGTGATGCTCAGCGCTCGGTGAATATTCGCGGGAAATTGCTTTTTCAACCTACAGACCAGATGGATTTACTGTTAACGCTGGATCGTACCGAGCAAAAAAGAGGAGCAAATACCGTCAGTGTTGAAGATGGTAAACCTCGTTATTACAAACATTATCTCAATACAGCCGAAAGAGATGCACTGGATCAAAATACCGCTTCAGCAAAACTGGATTATTACCTATCTGATAACTGGACATTTAGCAGTTTATCCAGCGGTACCTGGTCAAATTATGATTCTTTATTGGACTTTGATCAGACCGTCACACTTGAAAGAGAAGCCGTTCGTAAACATAAACAAGATCTGTTGAGTCAGGAATTTCGTTTTACATACGAAAGTGAACGTTTGATGGGATATTTCGGGCTCTATTACGCTAAACACAGTAATGATATTGATGATCGGGTTAATCTGAATCTGGGAGGTTTTGACGACCCTGCACTGATTTCGCAGGGCGATATCGTCATTCGTAACCAGGCTATTTTCGGTGAAGTGAACTGGGAGTTTATTGATAACTGGACATGGATTACTGGAATGCGGTTGGATCATGAAAAAAACAACACGAGATTTCAGTATGTTGATCCGTTAGGTTTGGCTACCGTGGAAACTGCCGATGAAAATAACTCATTTACCGAGCTGTTGCCAAAAATTGGCCTAAGTCATCGACTGAGTCAGAATCATCTAATCGGTTTAACCTGGCAGAAAGGCTATCGTGGTGGTGGTGTTGATTTAAGTACTTCAACATCGCACCGACCCTATGATCCAGAATATACCAGCACCTATGAGCTGGCATGGCGGGGGAGTTGGCTATCTAATCGTTTGAACACCAACCTCAATCTTTATCACACGGGTTGGAAAGATCAGCAGGTCGAAATTTCAGATGAACTTGGCGTTGCCACAGTAGCGAATGCGGCAAAATCCAGAATGAAGGGTTTGGAGCTATCAGCGGACTATTTGGTAAATAGTGCATTCACCCTGTTTGCAGGCGCTTCTTATAACCATACTAGATATCTTGACTTCAATATGGATGGCAATGATCTGAGTGGACAGCAATTCCCGTTTGCTCCCGAATACAAAGTATCTATCGGCGGTAGTTATCGCTTTATAAATGGATTAAGACTTAGCAGTGATATTGTCTACCAGTCAGATAGTATTACGCTGGCTTACAACGGCGGTATCGCCTCTGAACGAGACAACGATAGTGTGACCTTGGTGAACCTCAATGGTGAGTACCCATTATCAAAAAACATCAGCGTTTCTGCTTTTGTCAGAAATTTGCTGGATCGTGAGTACATTACCAATAATCAAAATGATACCTTCCTGGATGTTGGTGCGCCGAGAACATTTGGTATTGCCTTAAGAGCAGAAATGTAAAACACAAATGACTGCTCTGTTTTCGCAGCGCTCACTCTGGCTGCTTTTGCATCGCTGGATTGGTGTTTTTATCCTGGTGTTTATTGTGATAGCCGGTCTGACAGGATCGGCTATTGCTTTCTGGCGGGCCGTAGATCAATGGCTTAATCCCAGCTGGTATTTGGTTGATGTTGGAGATAACCCTCAATCGTTGAAAAACCTGTCGGAGCAGGTTTTGCAAACCTACCCGACAGCCATAGTTCATGGCATTATTTTGGCCAGAAATGAGCAATCCAGTGTAATTTTTTATCTTGCCGGGGAGCCGTCTGGCATTGATGAAGTCTTTATCGATCCATATACCGCCCAGAGACTGGGTCATCGGGATATTGACCGAACCAGTTTGGCCCGAAGTCATTTGATGCCTTTTGTTTATCGGCTTCATTACAGCTTGGGATTGGGGACTTTCGGTAAATACTTGTTAGGAATCGTCACAGTTTTATGGCTGGTGGTCACATTGATAGGCGTTTGGTTAGCCTGGCCTAAGAAAAACAAATGGAAGAAAGCACTTAGTATCAAATATACGGCCGGATCATCCAGATTAATGTTTGATTTGCATCGCTCATTTGGGCTGATATTTTCGGTTTTGTTTCTGCTCATTCTGTGGACAGGTTTATGGTGGAATATGGATGTTGCCATCAGGCCACTTATTACCAGCGTATTTCCTGTCACACCACCATTTACCTCAGCCTTAAATGAGTATCGAGTAACCGTTGATAAGGGTTTTGATTATGCCATTGAAGCTGCATTGGAAATTCGTCCGGATACAGAGGCTTATTACCTTAGAAATCATTCCGAGAAAGGTTTTTACACGGTTTATTTAAGGGAAAAAAGTTCTACGGGGCCGTATGGAGATATCTTTGTTTTTGCCAGTCTGGATGGAACGGTATTGCATATCGATGAACCGCAAATCAATCTGTCTGGAGACAGTTATGCAGCATGGCAATTGCCATTACATACCGGTCAATTTTTAGGCGTTCCTGGACGAATAATCTGGATGGTTGCAGGCCTTATTCCATTATTACTGTCAATTACCGGTGTGATGCTTTGGCTCAGAAAATTACGGCTTAAAAATGCAAAAAAGCAGACTTTTCCACCATTGGTGTAAAAGCCTGCTTTTTATGGAGATTTTAAAAGATAATTATTTAGACTCCCAACGCTGCAATTTCAATCCGTGCCGCAGCGCCATACAGTTTTGATGCATCGCCATCCACATCACCTTCGGGGGCAATGGTTGGCCAGAGGTTAGCGAGTTCATCTAGATAGCCTTCAACTTTTTTTACGGTATTGGCAGACTCGTTGCGAGTTGCTTTGGGGAGTTGTTCAAGACGGCGTTTGGCGATTTGAGTAAAGCCATACGCATCTTGAAATTCATGCAGATTAATGAGTTTGCCGTTTTCAACGCCAAGCGCATATTCTTCAGCAGCCGTTCCAATGAGCTCATTGATACTCAGCAGAACATTTTTTAAATCGACTTTAACTAAGGTTTCTGCAGCTTTAATACCTGATTCAAGTTGTTGGTAGGCTTCATCCACTTCTGCTGGTGCTGCTTTGCTAGTCACTTTGTCAGCCAGATTACTCAGTGCATCGTCAAAGCGCTCACCACCACGATATTCAATAGAGGGAACCAGTCCCGCATACAGCTCATCACGAGGATGTTTCATATGGGTGATGGCCATATCGACTTGGCCTTGTTTATATAACTCATACCCCACTAGCAAGTGACCTCGAATAAGCCCTAAACGTGTTAAAAAAGCGACATCATTGGTCTTCAAATCTGTCTCAGTAACGCCGCCACCTTCCCCTTCGCCAGTCGCTGTCGTAACAATATTGTCACTGGAGGAATGCATATCGTGTGACATATCTGCTGCATTGGCGCTCAGACTAATACTGCTTGCCAATGCAACGCCAAGACTTATCCATTTTTTACGATTTTCTTGCATAGTCTGTCTCTCAGAGTGGGGTTATGGTAAGTTAGTTACTTTGCCATAAATGAGACTCATTCTCAATATGATCCTGCATCTTTCACAGTGTTTATCAGCGGTTGATCTTGAAGCCATCAAGGCAACCATTAAGGATGTTTCTTTCCATGACGGGCTCAGCACAGCCGGTCGAGCTGCCAGTCAGGTAAAACAAAATCAGCAAGCGGATATGGTAGAAGTTGCGGGCATTTTGAAACTCGTTGAGCAACGACTGCTTGCCAATGATTTATTTGTACAGGCCGCTTATCCACAACAGTTTGTCCGTTCACTATTAAGTCGTTATCAGACTGGTATGCGTTACGGCACTCATATTGATGAAGCATTAATTAACAACCAACGTACTGATATTTCATTCACTTTGTTTTTATCTGATCAAAATCAGTATCAGGGCGGTGAACTGGTATTAGAAGACAGCAGTGGTGAACGTAGCTGGAAACTCGATGCGGGTGATTTACTATTATATCCCTCGACCTATCTGCATCGAGTCAATGAAGTTACCGAAGGTGAACGACTTGTCATTGTCGGTTGGATCACCAGCCGAGTACGTGATCCGAATCAACGTGAGATTCTGTTTGATATGGAACAATCACTGCGCGAAGAATTTAATCTAAACGGCAAGACGCAACAATATGATCGACTCTCGCGGGTTCGAAATAATCTGCTAAGGCAATGGTTGGATCGATAAAACGATAACGAGTTAAGGATAGTTTCAATCCGATGGAAATAGAAATGTGCCTATGGATTGCTCTTAATAACCCATTATCATAGAATGCAACTGCGAATCATTATCATTAACGGTTGTGAATAATTACTATGAATGCGCCCTTGTCGCCACCCCCTACAGAAAGTCTGGAAAAACTTTATCAAAACAACTTTAGCTGGTTACAAAACTGGTTACGTGAACGTTTGAATTGTTCACATCAGGCGGCTGACCTGGCTCAGGATACCTTTGTAAGATTACTCGCTGCCCCTGATTTTAATGGCAAAGTTGATGCTATACGCGAGCCAAGAAGTTATCTGGTGACGGTTGCCAAACGGGTGATGATCGACCATTTTCGGCGGCGCACTATCGAGCAATCTTATCTACAAGCATTAATGCAGCAGCCTGAGCAGGAAGGTATTTCGTCTGAACAGAGCATGATTTTGCTGGAAACCTTATATCGCATTGATGCCATGCTGGATGGTTTGGGTGTCAAAGTGAAAAAAGCCTTTTTAATGTCTCAGCTCAAGGGTATGACTTACCGTGAAATTGCTGATGAGATGAGAATGTCTGAAAGCTCAGTCAAAAAATATATGGCAAAGGCCACCCAACATTGCCTGTTATTTTCGTTATATGAACAGCTTGATGCATGAAAGCGGCTTTAAGGAGATTAACTCCGCAGCAACAGAAGGCGCTGACGGATGCTGCTCAATGGCATGTAGAACTCACGGCGAAATCCAATATAGACAAAACGCAGCTAGCCTGGCGAAGCTGGTTATCGAAACAGCCTGAAAATCAATGGGCCTGGCAGCAACTGGAGCAATTACAACAACGTTTTAACCAACTTTCGGGCGAGTTGGCTTTTGAATCACTAAAAGCAATTAACGACGAGCAGATATCAAATGCTCATCACATTGAGCAATGAAGTTTTTCTGGATTTGACTGAGCCAAAAATGCTGAGATAAGCAAGCCCAAGTAGATAATTTCAGGGCCTTTTTGTTATCTGAAAGATGATGTTACCATCAAAACTCAGGCATATTTGCTTTGCCTGTCAGCCTTATTTCCCATACTTTAACACTACTGAAAGCCATCGGCAAAC
>JAMDEF010000001.1 GCA_023488305.1 Gammaproteobacteria bacterium
TCAGGGCCGCCAGCACAGAAAGTACATACCGATTCAACCTGACGATCCGGTTCAACCATGGCCACTTCATTAGCCGGCATCAACGCACCCGTCGGGCAAGCCTGCACACATTCGCCGCAAGCAACACAGGTGCTTTCACCCATAGGATCTGCGAGATCAAAAACAATTTCGGTATGGCTGCCACGCATGGCCAAGCCGATGACATCGTTATTTTGTTCATCACGACAGGCACGTAAACAGCGGGTGCATTGAATACAGGCATCCATATTCACCGCAATACCCGGATGCGATAAATCCGGTGCGACTTGTTTACGGGGTTTGAAGCGCGGCGTGCTGACTTCTAATTTACTGACCCAGTAATCCAGTTCGGAATGCAGTGTATGCGGTTTTTCAGAAACATCAGATTTGAGCAGTTCGATTACCATGCGTTGTGAATGCAAAGCACGTTCGCTATTGGTTTGCACTTTCATATCATTGCCAGGATAACGGCAGCACGAAGGTGCTAAAACGCGCTCCCCATCAATCTCGACCATGCAGGCACGACAGTTACCGTCTTGACCTTCACGCTCGGAATAACACAAATGTGGGATTTCGATACCTTCACGCTCGGCGGCTTTTAAGATGGTTTCATCAGCACGTGCACTGATTTTCTGGCCGTTAAGCGTAAATTCGACCATTTCTACGCTGTCTTGTAATTGAGTGGCCATTATTTCAACTCCTCAGGGAAATACTTGACGACGCAGCGCAGTGGGTTTGGAGCAGCTTGCCCCAGACCACAAATTGATGCATCTACCATTACTTGAGACAACTCTTCGAGCAATGGTTCGTCCCATTTAGCCTGTTTCATTAAGGTGACTGCTTTGGCTGTTCCGACGCGGCAAGGCGTACATTGGCCGCAGGACTCATCTTCAAAGAAATGCATGGCATTAACAGCCAGATCACGGGCTCTGTCTTTATCAGAGAAAACAATCACCGCAGCCGAGCCAATAAAACAGCCATACTCATTCAACGTATCAAAATCCAGCGGAATATCACCTAAAGAGGCCGGCAAAATACCACCCGATGCACCGCCTGGGAAATAGCCATAAAACTCATGCCCTTCGAGCATTCCACCACAATATTCGTCAATCAATTCACGCATGGTGATGCCGGCTGGCGCGAGGTGCACGCCGGGTTTATTAACTCGACCACTAACAGAGAATGAACGCAGACCTTTACGACCGTGACGCCCATGGTCGGTGAAACATTGCGGACCTTTTTCAAGGATATCGCGAACCCAATACAGTGATTCCATATTGTGTTCCAGCGTCGGCCGACCGAATAAACCCACTTGAGCTACAAACGGTGGGCGCAAGCGTGGCATACCACGTTTGCCTTCAATGGATTCAATCATAGCTGACTCTTCACCGCAGATGTAAGCTCCGGCACCGCGACGTAAATATATCGTTGGTAAATTTTGAACGGGAGAATGTGCACGCAGCTTGGCAAGCTCTTGCTCCAGCATAACGCGAATAGCCGCATATTCATCACGCAGATAAATATAGATTTCATCTATTCCGACAGCCCAAGCGGCGATCAACATACCTTCGAGGAAACAGTGCGGATCACGATCCAGATAATATTTGTCTTTAAATGTACCCGGCTCTCCTTCGTCTATATTGACGGCCATTAATCTCGGCGCAGGTTGATCACGGACGATGCGCCATTTACGACCTACTGGGAAACCTGCACCACCTAAACCGCGCAGCCCAGAGTCATCCATCATATCCAGCACATTATTTACATCATGCTGGCCGGCCATACATTGCTGATAAATGGTGTAACCACCGCTTGCCAGATATTGTTCAAACAAAATCGGCGCCAGGGTTTCCGGTTCAGTTACGCCTTTTTCAACCAGCTCATCAACCTTTTGAACATCTGCAAATTCCACCGGATGCATACCGACAACGGCGACTGGGGCTTTGTCACAACGACCAATACATGGAACCCGCTGTACCCGGACTTTTTCGCCCATTGCCGATTCAAGGGAACTGACCAAATCTTCGGCTCCGGCCATGCCACAACTCATTGAGTCACAGACACGGACAGTTAAATCGGCAGGAATGGCATCGCCTTCTTTGATCACATCAAAATGATGATAAAAGGTGGCAACTTCGTAAACTTCAGCTCGTGATAATTTCATTTCGTAGGCTAGAGCTACTAGATGATTGGCTGAAATATGTTTGTAAAAATCCTGAATTTTATGCAGATGTTCTATCAGTAAATCTTTTTGTCTGGATGCATCGCCAAGTAACTGCCGTACTTCCGCCAGTGCTTTCGGATTAATTTGCCGACCTTTACTGGTAATCCGTGCCAACTTGGTTTTTTTACCAGTTTTTTGAGCACTGATGGGTTGATCGATCATGTACTGCCCCTCTCTCACTTCGTAGCCTGCTTTGGCTTTTATATTAAAAAACCAGTCAAAACTATCATGGCTACGGGTTGATGTGAAGTGTGGAGATGAGCAAAAAGTAAAGCTAAATCAGGCTTTTGAATATTGATATGTAATGAGGCATTTGATGTTGGTCAAAAATGCACTAATTAGATGCAGATTGACTGGATGGCAAGGAAAAACTTATCAGGGTGACAGTAATTTTGATCCAAATTGGATCATAAAATTGTTTTATAAATTAGCCCAAAAATGACAACAGCCGAACAGTTTTCACCGCTCGGCTGTTAACAGGTATCCAGTTTGCGCAAATTAATGCTTGGGGTTTTGCTCTTGCTGTTCGAGCTCTTTTAACCACAAATCATGATGCTGTTCTGCCCAAGCAACATCTACGTGTCCCGTCGTCATGCCTTCCAGTGCACCTTCAGTTCCAATGGTACCGATATAAATATGGCCTAGAGAAAATGCCATCAACAGCATCGCTGTCAGGATATGAATCAGGTGGGCAACAATAATAACAAAACGCTCTTGGCCAAAATTAGGGAAATCCAAAATCAGACCTGAAAAACACAATGCAACACCAGCACTTGCCAAGGTCCAGAACCAGAGTTTTTCACCACCATTGAATTTGCCAGCAGAGGGATGCTTATCACCGATCATGCCGCCAAAGTCTTTAAACCACTGGATATCCACTTTGGTAAACAGATTCTGTTTGAACCATTTAATCAGAATGATAAACAAAGCGACCATAAACACCGGCCCTAATACATTGTGTATCCATTTGGCCGCGGTAGCGTAGGCAGAAAATCCTGGATAACCAAGTAATGGAATTAAAGCATAGCGGCCGTATAACAAACTCAGACCAGTGATTGCCAACAGGATAAATAGCGTAGCGGTGGTCCAATGCAAACGCCGTTCGTTTAATGTCCAGCGTTCAACGGTTCTACCGGTTCTTGGATGGTTGAGTTTGACTTCACCCCGCAACAAATAAAATGCGGCGAGGATCACCAGAACACCACTGAGTAACCAGGCACCATAAGTTGCAATAGGACCATTACGCAATTGACGCCAGTTTTGACCAGCACCTTGAATCAATACATTGGTTTCTTGACCTGTTACCGCAGTGTAGCCTTTGTTGCCCTCACGCACTTGTCTCCAAGTATCGGCTCGCGGATTGGTCTGCTCAACCGCTGTCGGCTGATCAGTGACACTGACATACAGATAACCGGTTAATGGTAATACCAGGATTGCCAATACGATGATCAGCATCGCCCAGAGCGATGTTTTTTTACGATTGGTCATAGCAGCAGATGCAGACATGCTCTCTCCGTTAGCGATCCGTTTGAACGCTGTTGAAACGCAGCTTCAGCACTTCAGCACGTTCCTCGGCAGACAGAGCATGACTATCTTCTTTGCCCTTATAAACGCCAGCTTTATGCATAGTGACATCAGTATCTTCGTAACAGGCAGTCAGCAGAAATGCGCCAAGCAAAAAAACAATCAGCTTCATGATTAATCCTTGTAGGCTGTTGCCCAACCCCAGTTATCAGGACGGCCGCCACGACGCACTACACGGCTACGGAACAAGTCAGCAACGATATCACCATCACCGGCAATCAAGGCTTTGGTCGAACACATTTCAGCACATAAAGGTAATTTACCTTCGGCTAAACGGTTACGGCCATATTTTTCAACTTCCGCAACGGAGTTATCTTCTTCAGGGCCGCCAGCACAGAAAGTACATTTGTCCATTTTGCCACGAGCACCAAAAGCGCCTTCTTGAGGATATTGCGGCGCACCAAACGGACAAGCATAAAAGCAGTAGCCACATCCAATACAAATATCTTTGTCATGCAAGACGACACCATCAGCCGTAGTGTAGAAACAATCTACTGGGCAAACGGCCTGACAAGGCGCATCAGTACAATGCATACAAGCAACTGAGATGGATTTTTCACCTGGAATACCATCATCAATGGTGACGACCCGGCGACGGTTAATGCCCCAAGGTACTTCATGTTCATTTTTACAGGCGGTGACACAGGCATTGCATTCAATACAACGCTCGGCATCACACAAAAACTTCATTCGAGCCATTTAGCAATCCCCTTAATCAGGCAGCACGGATACGACAGAGGGAAACTTTAGTTTCCTGCATCGCCGTAACAGAGTCATAACCATAGGTGAATACGGTGTTACACGATTCACCACGAACATGCGGCACAGTGCCTTCCGGATAGTTATCAATCAAATCTTTACCCTGATAATGCCCACCAAAGTGGAATGGCATAAACACGACACCGCGTTCTACACGCTGAGTGACCATTGCCATAACTTTGATCGTTCCGCCTTCAGGACCATCTACCCAAACTTGCTGACCATCTTTAACACCAGCATTGTTTGCATCAGCTGGATTGATTTCAATAAACATGTCTTGTT
>JAMDEF010000156.1 GCA_023488305.1 Gammaproteobacteria bacterium
TTTTTGGTCATGGGGGGGGGATCGAATGTCCCTATCTATGCGCCTGGAGAGTTTGTGCATGAGTGGCGTCATTATCACAGTACTTACGTAGGCTCGTTGGTTGAGATGGGTTTAGTCGGTCTGATATTACATTTGACCATCATTGTTACAGTGCTGAGAACAGCCTGGAAATTACGCAATAATTTCTATGTTAAAACCTCAGCCTGGTTATTTATTTATACCTGTATTATCGGGCTGACATTTGGGCACGGGATTTTAACCAGAATGAATACACAATGGTTGTTGTTCTGGATGCCGTTACTGGTTATTGCCATGTATGAAATACGCAATAATAAATTGTCGGTGAGAAACGATTCCTAGATTTGATTCGGCCAGGAATATGAATCAACGCTTATTAATATAGCAATCGAGAGATTGTAGGGTTTTTCCAAAACTGAGTTTTGACGGCCTTATCTGAAAAAAGTGTCTCCAGTCTGTTTTGTGAAGCATGTTGATTGATAGCGGCGTCTTTGTTTTCAGCGGTGTTAATTAACGCTTTACTTAAACCGTCAACATCCCTGAACTTAAATAATTGGCCAATGCCGCTGACAATTTCAGCCCCACCCCCACAATCTGTGCAAATAATCGGCAACTCTGCTGCCATAGCTTCTAGAAATACCATGCCAAACGGTTCACGATCTGAACTTAAGGCAAACACATCAAATGCCTTAAAATAACGTCTGGCTTCTGGGATAGAGCCAAGAAACACTACGTGATCCTGAAGCTTTAAATCTTGTACTAACGCTTTCAACTCGGCTTCAAGCCTGCCTTTTCCAACAAAACAAAGCAAAGCATTTTGAGGTAACGAAGGCAGTGCTTTGGCAAATCCCCGGATAAGCGTTTGGGGATCTTTATCTGGATGAATACGCCCCACACTGCCAATAATCCAGTTTTCTTGGGGAAGATGAAGTTTTTCTCTGGCTAGCTGTTTCGGCAAGAGTTCGCTTTTAACCAATTCGACATCAATCCGGTTATACAGCGTTTGGATTTTATCTTGCGGCCAATTCGGCAGTCGATCTCTTATTTCATCCCGAACCGCATTAGATACGGCCAATAACGTTAGTCTTGATTTAAACAGGTTGACCAATAATCGGCGGCCAAAACGATCAAAATCACCAAAAGAATGACGGATGCTCAATATCGGTAATTTTGTTGCCACCGCCGCAATATAAGTGGGTTTTGCCCGATGGGCGATACAGGCAACAAAATTATATTTTTTATCAAGCTGACGGATTTTTCTGATGATGCCAAGTTTAAGTCCGCTTAACTGTTTGCTTCTGTAATTGAGAAATATTACTTCGTCGGAGCAAGCTTTTTCAGCAACCAGTGGGTCTGGTTCGCCTGATAAAAACACCGTAATAACTTTATAAGGTGTGTCTTTAAAAAGTACGGCGTATTGGCGGGCACAATCCAAGAATGGATCGTAGTAACTGTGACAAATATGCAGAACGCAAGGGGCTTGAGCATTGTTTTCGATAATCGTCATAGTTTAAGAACCAATTATTGAGTGGAGCGCTTGCGAGGTGTCAATTTTCGCCAGAGTTTTTTATCTTTGGCACTGAGCGTCTCGACATTTAGATAGGCTTTAAAAAAATACAACCGATCTTTTATTGTCCAACGATCATCAGCATGACGATTAAAACTGGATAAATCTCGCTTCATCGCCAATTTTGAACTGAAGCGCCAGCGTAGTTTTTCCAGATCAATCAAACGAATTTTCCACTTGCCTTTTTTGGTTAATTTCACAAACACATGTTTTGGGTAATAACAATTATGTACGTAATGTGAACGGTGCAGTTTACGTGTCAATTTTGCAAGTTTGCGGATAAGTTGACGGCGTTTTTGTTGAGTCAACTGCGTTGGGTCTACATTATCCAATGAAGTGTAGTTGTCCAAGGCTTTGGTGATCAGAACCGCCCGGTCATCCTGTTGGCCAAAATACAGTGGGTTTAATGTAGGGATTTTCAGTTTTTTTAGTTGCTGAATATTTTCCAGCTCTTTTTGAAACGTGGGTATGCCCTTAAATGGGTGTCGCCAGGTGCGGCTATAATAATTTTGTTGGCGTTTTACAAAAGCCTTAACTATGCCTTTACGGGTATCAAACTCTGTACGTGTCACACCACTCCATCCACCGCGAGCTTCATTTGGTGTATCAAACCAGTTTTTAGGTAAAGACCAAAAGCGTTCAAAAGATAGAGCTTTACGGCTCGACCAATAAACGCGATTGATAAATGCCCGGTTTTTTTTATTGAAAATAGCCATTTTTTATTTAGTTAGCGACTGCAGTTGTGTAAAGATCTGTTCAGGCCGTAGCTCTTGCATACATTTGTGATGTCCCAATGGACAAGTTCGTTTAAAACAAGGACTGCACTCGATGTCAATCTGCACCAGGTTTGCATTGTCTGACAGTGGCGGCGTAAAGGCGGGAGACGTGGGACCATAAATCGCTACTAATGGTCTATTAAGCGCAGCAGCAATATGCATTAATCCGGAATCATTACTGACCACCTGATCAGCTGTGGCAATCAAATCAATGGCTTCACCGAGCTGGGTTTTGCCGCAAAGATTAATAACATTCTGTTTGTCTTTAATGCCAGCGACAATTTCATCCCCTATTGCCGCATCGGCTTTGGAACCCATAATTAACACCTGCCACCCTTGCTGAGTAAGCTCTTCACCTAGCGCGGCATAGTGAGTGGCAGGCCATTGTTTTGCCGGACCAAATTCTGCGCCAGGACATAAAACGAGGCGTTTTTGATTTGACGTTTTAAGCGGAGCTAATTCACTGGATACCACTTCAGCAATCATTTTCGGTGGCAGATATTCCGGCGAAATATGTGCCTGAGAGGCAGGATGAGCCAACGCAACAAACCGCTGTACCATTAATGGCAACGCTCTCTTATTGAGTTTGCGAGGGTCATTAAGCAGACCATAACGCATCTCACCTAACCAGCCAGTTCGGATAGGGATGTTGGCAAACCACGGGATCAGCGCTGATTTCCAGGAATTCGGCAACACAATGGATTGATCATAGTTTTTCTGCCGTAAACTGAGGCCGATCTGGTGACGCTGTTTCCAGCCAAACACACCATGGGTTATCGGCATGCTAATGGCTTCACGCACTTCCGGCATTCGAGCCAATAACGGTCGGGTCCATTCCGGGGCCAGCACATCAATATTGGCGTGCGGATAGCGTTGTTTCAGCGCGGCAAATAACGACTGCGCCATCACCATATCACCGACCCAGGAAGGGCCGATGATCAAGATGTCGTGGTTTGCTGGCATCCGTGATTAATGCAGTGTGCTGTGCGCCAGATAAATAAATATCACGCCAGCAGCGATTAGCGAAGTTTGTTGTAAGGTCTCAGAAGGTTTTACTTTGCTTTGTAGACCTGGAATCAAATCAGCGACCGCAATATAAATAAAGCTGGAAGCGGCAACGACCAGAATATACGGCAGAATATGCTGCATATCGGCTAACAGGAAATAACCTAAAACGGCACCCACCACCGTTGCCAAACTGGACAGCATATTGAAATACAAAGCTTTGCGACGTGAGTAGCCACTGTGCAGCAGGATCACAAAGTCACCCAATTCCTGCGGAATCTCATGGGCCGCAATCGCCAGCGCGGTGACTATACCCAGATGTACATCGGTTAAAAATGCCGCAGCAATCAATACACCATCGACAAAGTTATGAATGCCATCGCCAATTAAAATTAATGCACCAGCGGTTTTTTTCGGTTGTTCATGATGGTGGTTATGATGATCTTCGCCCAGTTCAGGGATGTGTTCATGACCATGATGGCTGTGACAGTGCCGCCATAACACCATTTTTTCCAATAAGAAAAAACTTAATAAACCAATTAAAAGCGTTAGACCGATGATATGTGGATCAATGGCATATTCATGTTCAATAGCATGTGGCAACAGACCTAATAACGACGCGCCGAGTAATGCACCAATAGCAAAACTTACCAGATGCGGAACCGCATGTTGACGGGTATGAGTGGGCAGTAACAGAAAACTTGAGGCAATAATTACGCTGAGAAGACCACCAAGAATGCTGAAAATAATAATCCAGATTAATAAGTCCATATGCACCTGAAAGAGAAAAAGAATGCGCAAATCATACCTTATTCGGCCTCAATCCATATTAGTGTTGCCATTCGACCGGTCACACCATCTCGGCGAAATGAGAAAAAACGTTGTGTTTCGTTAAAGGTGCAATAGTCACCACCATAAATTGCAGTTACACCCTGCGACTTAAGGCGTTGTCTGGCCAGCAGGTAAATATCAGCCAAATAGCGATCTGCATGGGATGGGATAAAAGCAGTTTCAGCGGCAGAATCAATGGCGATAAACCCAGCTTTAACTTCCGGGCCAACTTCGAAAGCTTGTGACCCTATGGCCGGTCCTAGCCAGACCAGAAGCTCTGAACGGGAATGGGGAAATTTAGCTAAGGTGTTTTCAATAATTCCAGCTTGCAGGCCACGCCAGCCTGCATGGATTGCAGCCACCTGAGTCCCCGACATATCGGTTATTAACAACGGCAGACAATCTGCCGTCATCACCGCACAAACGTTGTTGATTGAATCACTGATGATGGCATCGGCTTCTATATCGTGTCGCCATTGACTGGAATGGATAACATCCGTGCTGTGGGTTTGCTTTAGCCATAACGGCTCATTTGGCAGCAAAGCGGTTTCAATTAATCTTTGCCGGTTGACGGTCACACAATCTGGGTTATCCCCAACATGATCGCCTAAATTAAGCGATTCATATGGCGCTATGCTGTGGCCACCGTTTCGCGTCGTGGTTAACGCTTTAATATGTTTGGGAGCAGGCCAGTTTACCGAGAGAAATGTTTCAGCCATCACATCGAGGTACATGCAGGTAATCACGCCAGGCGGCAAACAGGTTTTCATCGCTGGCCGCGCAGGTAGAGCGGGGGATTAAACTGCGACAGAAGACAGCTTCGTTATCCAATGTACAGGCAAAAGCACCTGCTTCTTTAACAATAAGCTGCGCCGCAGCGTAATCCCACATTTGTTGTCGACCATGCAGATACAGTTGCGCGCGTCCTGCAGCAAGCCAGCAGAGTTCGAGGGCGATTGAGCCCAAACTGCGTTGTGAACCATAAGGTTTTTCGTCAACCAGTCTTTGGGCGAGCGTTTTTGGTAAACGCTTAAAATCAATAATTGCCAGAGTCTGGCTCAACGCAAGACCGGAGATTTCGGCTGTTAATGGTTGACCATTAAGCCAGGCTCCCACGTCTTTTTTGGCTGCAAAACATTCTTTCATCACCGGGTCGTAAACCAGTCCAAGGGTGACTTCACCATTTTCAATTAACGCTAAAGATATAGAAAAGAAAGGCATGCCAGAAGCAAAATTACTGGTGCCATCGATAGGGTCCAGACACCATAATGAGGTATTACTGGCGAGTAATTCCGCTTGTTCGTCTGCAGACATCTCCTCGCCAAGCAGTTTTATGTCCGGAAAATCCCGCTTTAACACCTCAGTGATGGTTTGTTGCATCAGTTTGTCTGCGACGGTGACGATACTGCCATCGTGCTTATATTGACGGCTGACAGTTTTGAATAAAGGCATCAAATGCAACTGAACCGTGTCAGTCAGGCATTGTTGCAGTTGGGCGAGGGCAGTATCCATGGTCAAAAAGTATATCAGCCATTTATGGAATATTATTCAAACTCTGCGGTGCAATCTGTAAACTGCTGATTCATTTTGTCAGATGAAGTTATTTTATGCGTGTTCCCCGGTTTTATTGCGCGACTTTGGCGCTCAGTACATCACCCATGGTATTGCCAGACGAGGTGTTTCGACATGCCGTGCAGGTACTTCGCATGAAGCCAGGTGCGTTGTTGAGCTTATTCAACGGCCAAGGTTTGGAATATCAGGCTCAGTTGGAACAGGTTGATAAACGTCAGGCAACCGTCACCTTGCAACAACAAATCAACATAGATAACGAATCACCATTGGATATTCTGTTAATGCAGGGTATATCACGTGGCGAACGTATGGATTACGCCATACAAAAAGCCGTTGAGCTTGGCGTAAAACGTATCATGCCGGTCATTACCGAGCGCTGTAATGTGCAGCTTTCTGGTGATCGGGCAGATAAAAGATTAAATCACTGGCAAGGAGTGGTTGTAAGCGCTTGTGAGCAGAGTGGACGCAGTTTTCTGCCTGAATTATTGCCGATCACCACTTTGGATATGGCTTTGGCTGAGGTCAATGATGACTGCAAATTGGTGCTAGACCCTGAAGCTGTTCAAGGATTTTCCAGCGTGAAAAAAGCCAGCCAGATTGCTTTATTGATTGGTCCTGAAGGGGGGTTAAGTGATACGGAAGTTCAACAAGCAATTGATGGCGGCTTTACCGGTATTACTCTGGGGCCCAGAATATTAAGAACTGAAACCGCTTCTGCAGCGGCATTAGCCATGGTGCAAGCTGGTTGGGGAGATATCGGATGAATGACAGTACCATTGTGTTAATAATTCTGGCGTTAATTGGCTGGATTTGGTGGGACAGTCGCGGTGTCGCGGAACATGCCAGCCGAGTAGCCAGTCAATATTGCCAGTCAATGGGCGTTAGTTTTCTCAATGATACAGTTGCTTGGCAAAAAATCCGCCTGAAACGTGGTGTGAACGGCAGAATGCAATTTGAACGGACATATTTTTTTGAGTTTGCCAGTGATATGCAACAGCGTTATCGTGGTGAAGTAGTCATGTTGGGAAAACGGGTGAAGTCGATCCAGTTGGATCCGCACCGTTACAGTTAAGTCATCAAAGGAAGAGGGTATGACAAACAAACTTGCACTGGTTATTGATGATTCACGTGTCGCCCGCATGATGTTATGCAAATTGTTGCAATCCTCCGGATTTGAGGTGGTGGAGCAGGGCAGTGCCGATGACGCATTGGCATGGTTGAATAACACCGACCAACTGCCGCTCATCATCTTTATGGATTTAATGATGCCAGGTATGGATGGGCTCACGGCGACTCGTCAAATAAAAAGTGATTCACGTTGGCAATCTATTCCGGTAGTTCTGTGCACCAGTAACGACAGTGAAGCCGACAAATTATCAGCGCATGACAGTGGTGTATTGGCCTTATTGTCCAAACCACCAGAAGCCCAGCAGTTACAAAGCATCCTTAATGATCTGATTTCTCCTGTAGAAGCTGCATTAGAGATAATCCAACCGGCAGAAGAATTATCATCGTTTAGTCAAACCCCTCCAGTACCTAGCCTTGATGAAGTCATCGCCGAAGTAGAGCAACAGTTATTACCATCGTGGCTGCAACAATCGCAACGCTCAGCAGAACAGATAAGTCAGCGCATTGCCGAAAATATCAGTCGACATTTGATGGATGAAAGACTTAATGGGCTGACAGATCAACTTAGCACGCAGCTAACCGAGCAACTTTTTTCTGCTATTCAGAATAAGGTTGAACAACAACTGGCAACACAAGCGGCACAAATGCAGACGGTATTATCCGAAAAAGCTGCCGATGCCGCTGAAACGGCGATGCAAAACCTGAATCAGTCCAATCACTGGCAACAACAAGTATCATCACAAACCGCGCAATGGTTATCTGATCAGCAACAGCTTATTCAGCAACAATTGATGTCGGCCTTGCAGCCGCAAATAGAGGCATTAATTACTGAGCAACTTGCCTCGCTTTCCAATGCTGAAACGCCAGTGATGGAAACGCTTCACGAAGAATTGGCGCAACTGCAACTGATGCAGGCTCAACTGGTTAAACGTCAACGGATGACAGGTGCATTATTGATGGTGGCTCTGGCAGCAGGAATATTTGCACTGTTACAAATCAATTTATTTTGATCTGTCTAAGCTGAAGACGGTCTAGCCTTACTATGACTATTTTAGAGGCGTTGCAATGGGCCAGAATACAACTGATAGCCAGCCCATCTCTACGCGCTGATAGTGAAGCCCTTTTATGCCATGTACTGGATTGTCAGCCGCTCACTTTAATCACTTCCCCTGAAAAAATGCTTTCTACTGAGCAACAGCAACTTTTTGTTTCACTGATCGACCAACGTCAGCAAGGAATACCTGTTGCTTATTTAACGGGGGCTCGCGGCTTTTGGTCTTTGGATCTTCAAGTGAATCAACACACGCTAATCCCACGTCCTGATACCGAGTTGCTGGTGTCATTGGCACTGAAAAAAATCCAACCAGGAATGCGCGTGGCTGATCTTGGAACCGGCAGCGGGGCGATTGCCTTGGCGATTAAAGCTGAATGCCCTGATATTTTGATGCTGGCAACGGATTATTCGGCTGAGGCGTTGACCATGGCAAAACACAATGCGGAAAAGAATCAGTTGGAGGTGCATTTTGTTCGTGCTCAATGGCTGGATGCTTTTCAAGCTGAATCCTTTGATCTGATCGTTTCTAATCCACCCTACATCCGAGAGGATGATCCGCATTTAACCAGTGGCGATCTTCGCTTTGAGCCTCTGACCGCATTAGCCTCAGGAGAGGATGGTCTACAGGATATCCAGCAACTGGTTCGCCAATCCGCAGACAAATTAAAGCCTCAAGGCTGGTTAATGGTTGAACACGGCTATGATCAATCGGCAGAGGTTCAGGCAATATTTCAGCAAAACGGCTTTATCGACATCCAGGCTTATCAGGATTACGGGCAACAAGATCGTGTTGTGATCGGTCAGCGCGACTAGTTCGGCAAGTCCCGAATTCAGGTAACATACTGCCTATGAATGATGATCAATTACTGCGTTACAGCCGCCATATTCTTTTGCCAGACTTTGATATCACCGGTCAACAACGGGTATTGGAAAGTCGTGTATTGGTAATAGGTCTGGGGGGCTTGGGATCGCCCGTGGCTTTGTATCTCGCCGCTGCAGGCGTTGGCCATCTGGTGCTGGTAGATGACGATATAGTTGAGCTGACCAATCTGCAGCGGCAGATTGTGCATCGACAAACTTCAGTTGGAAACACCAAAACCAGTTCCGCTGCGACTACGTTACACAATTTGAATGACACCATTAAGGTTGAGACAATTGATCATCGCTTAGGTGAACTGGAGTTGACTGAGCAGGCCGTTCTGGCAGATGTCATAGTGGATTGCACCGATAATTTCAGTAGCCGGTTTCTGCTCAACCGGGTCAGTAAAAAAACCAGAACACCACTGGTTTCAGCCGCTGCCATCCGTTGGGAAGGACAAATTTCTGTGTATGATGCTCGATATGCTGACGCACCATGTTATCGTTGTTTATACGACGACAATGGCGGTGATATTCAACAGAGTTGTGCTGAGAGTGGGGTGCTCTCACCATTGCTGGGCATGATGGGATCGATACAGGCAATTGAAACACTCAAATTGCTTGCCAATACGGGCACGTCACTTAATGGTCGATTACTGATAGTCGATGCCTTATCAATGCAGATACGGGAAATAAAGTTAAAACAAGATCCGGCTTGCCCGGTATGTCACGATAAAGAGAATAACTAAATGACAGTTACAACGACCATACGTTTACCGCGTACTTTAGTGAATGATCTGTTACATCAGGCACAACTTTCGCCCAATCAGCAGGTTTCTGGATTGATTGGCCGTCACGGTCAGCGCTGCATGTGTTATCCGATAGAAAGTGTCAAAACGGATGCCAGCGTGTTATTTGCTCTTAATGCCAGTGAACAACTGGCGGCACTGAAAGAGATGAAAGAACGTAATCAGGAATTATTTGCTATTTATCATTCCCATCCAGATGCACCGGCTTTACCTTCAGTGATAGACGAAGATGTGGCGGATTATCCGCAGGCTTTGTATCTGATAATTTCTTTAAACACACGTGGCGTGCTGGAAATGCGTGGCTTCCAAATGCATGGAAAAAACATCGAAGAGGTAAATTTGATCATATGAGTATTCTTGACGCATCAGTATTAAAAGATGCAGCGCAACAGGCGCTGGATGCGGCTAAAAAGCTGGGTGCGACCGCTGCTGAAGTGGGCATCAGTCAAAGTGTCGGCTTATCAGTAAATGTTCGCCAGGCGGAAATTGAAACGCTGGAGCACAACAAAGATACTGGCCTCGGAGTCACCGTCTATCTGGGCCAAAGCAAAGCTTCTGCCAGTACCTCGGATTTGCGACCAGAAGCCATCCATGAAACAGTGGCTATGGCATGCAGTATTGCCAAGCATACCCAGGAAGACAAATACGCTGGCTTAGCCGATGCGGCATTAATGGCCACGTCTTTTCCTGATTTGCAGTTGTATTATCCCTGGGAGTTATCACCGGAGCAGGCGATTGCTCTGGCAATGGAATGTGAACAGGCAGGACGGGATTTTGATCCGTTGATCAGCAATTCGGAAGGTGCCAGTGTGTCCACTCATGAAGGGCAACGGATTTATGCCAATAGTCATGGCTTTATCGGGCAGACGCAGTCCAGTCGTCACAGTTTATCCTGCACCTTGATTGCCCGGGATGAAAACGGCATGCAGCGTGATTACTGGTATGACGTGGCTCGCGACAGTCGGGATTTGGCTGCAGCAGCGTCGATTGGCCGTAAAGCTGCCGAGCAAACCTTGAAACGTTTGAATGCCCGTGAAATTGAAACCGGACATTATCCGGTGATTTTTGCAGCTGAAATTGCTTCTTCTTTATTTGGCCAATTAGTGGGCGGGATTCGCGGCAGTGCGTTGTATCGTAAATCCAGTTTTCTGCTGGATAAACTGGGTGAGCAGATTTTTCCGGAGTTTATGCATATCCACGAACAGCCACATCTATTAAAAGCCTTGGGCAGTTCGGCCTTTGATGCTGAAGGTGTTGCCACGCAAAACCGTGACATTATTCGTGACGGTATTTTGCAAGGTTATGTGTTGGACAGCTATTCCGCCCGACGTCTCAATATGTCCACCACGGCGAATGCTGGCGGGGTGCATAACCTCACGGTGGATAGTAATGATTTGTCATTTAAAGATATGTTGAAAGCGATGGATCGTGGCGTGATTGTCACTGAAACCATGGGTATGGGTGTCAATATTGTGAATGGTGATTACTCGCAAGGTGCGGCTGGTTTCTGGGTGGAAAATGGCGAAATTCAATACGCCATAGATGAATTCACCATCGCTGGACAATTGCAGGATATGTTCAAAGGCATTCAAGCCGTGGCCGATGATGTCGATTTACGCAGCAATATTCGCAGCGGTTCAGTGTGGATCGATAAAATGATGGTGGCGGCTTAAGATTTTAAGGTTTATGACTATCGCGAATCAAAGCCGTAATATCGGTTAAATAAGCCACAGCAAATAGTGAAAATAACATCTGTCGCAGGTTTTTTATCCGGTGCGCGCTGTGGCTGCGTAATGCATTTATCTGTTGCGTCAAATCTTGTTCGTCATGCAGCCAATCAGTGTTGCTGTTTACCAGCTGACAATGAAACACATAATGATGATCTGCATTGAACAGCCTGTGTAACAACAGGTTTTTTGCCTCTTTCGATTGCAGTTCATGTTCACAGATAATCTGCCATGGCTGTTGTTGTGATCGATAACAGTACAGGCCCATCGACTGTGTAACCAGATTGTCAGTATTTAGCGTTTTTAACTGCAGGGTAATTCGAGAAGTTGCGTTGGATATCGCTTGCCATAACCTATTATCTGTTTGCTCGATGCATTGTGAATGACCGGCCACAGCTTGCAGAATGCGTTTTTGCTGATTATCCAGACCGAAAAACAAAGCCGTATTGAGCGGCGTGTGGCTCAGCAGATCCAGATAAACCCGACTGTATTGCATTTGCAGCAAATCGTCTTCCCGACGTGCCAGTGAATGTTGATTGGTGGAAATGGCTGTTTCAAAAAACTGATTCAATGCTAATGGACATTGACTGACGATTCGTTGCAAACCCAGCTCTGTTTGTTCGGCGAACTTCTGCACCCGTTTTACCTCATAAGGCACACTGCGTAAATTCAGCAACGGCCGTTGATTTTGCCAGCGAGTGAAATGCAAAGTGGCCCGACTGCCGATAGATACAAGTAAATCCGCATCGACGGATAATGAAAGACCGTTAACCGATACCTCATTCGTTTGCGTGACATATTCCTGACCATTGATAAACAACGTGACTGGGGTGACTACGGTGTAACGACTTTGTTGGCGTCTGATAAAGGTTTTTATTGAGCTCAGCGGCGGAAGCTCATAACCATTCGCAGGTTTTTCACTTACAAAGCTCATATCAAACGACGTGTCATCATCATTATTTAACTGTTCTAAACAGGCAGTAATGTCGGTAATTTCCAGCAATTTTTTTAGACGTGATAGCTTACGCGAAAAGTCATCTGCCACACGTGGATCGACCTGAGCAATACTGTCTAAATGTGGGTGGTAATGGGGCTCGTCAACTTCCAAGGGCGTGACATTGAACTGCCATAACTTGGTTTTGGCAGGCCATGGCCAGAATTGTTTTAAACGCTTAGATTCGTCCGCCGAGATCAGCAGCAAACGATCTTTATGCAAGGCCAAGATGCCGCTGGATAAATTAGTTTCTTCTATCCGTGCCAGCAGCGTCTTAATGTTTTTGAGTAAGTTGGGTGCACTGGTAAATATTTGATCACAAAGCGTACTGCTATGCACTGCGGTGACAATGGTTTTCTGTTGTTGCTCACCAATCCAGCACAACAAGCTGGGAATTTGTCGACTATAAAGCCGTAACAGACAATTTTGCGTCAGATTGAGAATTTCATTATTCAACTCCGCCGGGCTGCGTTGCATCTGGTTACTTAACCAGTTTTGCCAGGCCTGGCGGATGTCATCGCCGACTGAATCATTAAAACGCATCACTATAAAGGTTCGCTGTTCATCATGATCCAGACGTGTAATATCAAACGGGATCTTTGTCGCTTCTGAGCTATGAGCATTGGGGAAGTGTTCAAAACTGACCTGAACTGTATCGTTTTTTTCCAGAGTTGATGCTTGTTTCATACTGACACGAATGGCGTCAGCACTAATATCCAGCGTCATCGCATGATAACTCAACTGACCGGTTTCAATAGTGACAGGAAGTGTGAGTAACACGCGTTGTGCCTGACGTCTTACCGGCTGATCCAGCCGGATAAGTACCAGGCTGCTGTCATCTGTAGCTGAGCTTTGCGCTTGCTGTGATTGTTGTTGAAACTGACGAACAGTTTGCAGCAATGCCTCATATACACCCACGGTGTAACTCCCACCCATGCGCTCAACCAGCTGTTTCAGAATCAGATAATTACGATCATCAAGATAATGGGTCAGATCACCGAATTCATAAGGCTGGCATTCGCCAGAAACCTTGCCGCGTAAATCGATAATGCGTTGACAGGGTTTTTGTAATCGTTGACGTTCCAGCTGAGCTAGAAAGAGTTGATTTTGATTTTTGCTGCTTTCCGTTGCCATCGACCTGATTAATTCAGTTCTTCGGGTGTTTTGGCTTGAATGCTCAGCGCATGAATAGCTGAGGGTAATAGTTCGGCTGCGGCTTGATAAACCAGTCGATGCCGTTTAATCAGAGACAACCCAGCAAAAGCTTCACTGACAATAAACACGCTGAAATGACCACCACCGGTGTTGCCAGCGTGTCCTGCGTGTAAATGACTGTCATCGGTAATGTCTAACTAGGTCGGTTGCAACTGCTGTAAAGCCTGTTCAAGTTTTTGTTGTGTAGCTGAACTCATGGCAATACTTTACGGAATGGTTTAACGATGACTTTGGCATAGACATCTGCCTCGTTGTACGGATCAGCGTCAGCCCAGGTTTGCGCGCTCTGCCAATCGTCAAATTCCGCAATAACTAAACTGCCGGTGAAACCGGCTGCGCCTGGATCTTCACTATCAATTGCGGGATGTGGACCTGCCAACACTAGACGTCCTTCATTTTGCAATTGCTGCAAGCGGGCAAGATGAGCCGGTCTAGCAGTCATGCGTTGTTGCAGGCTATCGGGTTTGTCTTCGCTGATAATGGCGTACAACATCAAGGAGCGTCCTTCGAATTGTTGTTGTCATTTATATGGCGAGATAAATACAGGGCCTGTCCGGCAATAAATACCACTGTGATAATCAACGAGCCGAATAATTTGAAATTGACCCAGGTTTCTTCTGAATAGTTATAAGCGATGTAAATGTTCAGAAAACCCGAAAACACAAAAAACAGAATCCACACCGTATTGAGTCGTGACCAGACCGCAGTTGGCAATTGCAAATGGGCTGCCATTAAGCGTTCCAACAATGTTTTATCAGTAAAGACTCTGGCACCGAGAAAGGCGAGGGCAAACAGCCAGTTCACTGCAGTCGGTTTCCACATCACAAATTCAGGATTTTGTAACCAGATAGTAGCTCCGCCGAGCACGATGACCAGAATTAATGTAATCATGTGTTGCCGCTCAACCTTGCCGTGGCGCAACTGACTCCAGATAACCTGAATCAACGTTGCTACCATCATTACCGCCGTGGCGACATAAATGCCGGCGATGTCGTATTCCTGACCATTCCAATGATAGATGCCGCCACCAAATTTATAGGCGATGAAAAATAAAATAATGGGCAAGAAATCGGTAAATAGTTTCATCTTTAATTTCAGTTATTACAGAGATGGCACATTCTAACGTAAAATCAACACCATGACGCACTATGACCTGCATTGCCACTCCACCGCCTCTGATGGCGCTTTGTCACCTCAAGCCCTTGTTGAACGAGCTGTTCAGCAAGGTGTCGATGTATTGGCACTAACTGATCACGATGGTACTGAGGGCATAAACGCTGCCCTGCAAGCGGCTGAGGGACAACCGATAACACTTATTCCAGGGGTGGAAATTTCGGTTACCTGGTATAGCAGTACTGTTCATATCGTTGGACTGAACATCGATATTGATAACCCTAAATTGCAAAACGGCTTAGCTGATATTCGAGATTATCGACAACTACGGGCCGAACAAATTGCGCAACGATTGGAAAAATCCGGTATTCGAGGCGCTTTGGAAGGCGCTGCCCAATATGCCTCTAAGACCATGTTGGGACGCATGCATTTTGCGCAGTTTCTGGTTGAACAGGGCCATGCCGCCGATACCAAAGATGTATTCAAACGTTTTCTGGTGCGAGGCAAACCAGGTTATGTGCCAGGCAGCTGGACTGATTTATCTTCCGCTGTGCAATGGATAACCGAAGCCGGAGGACAAGCAGTTATTGCGCATCCATTACGTTACAAAATGACTGGTACCAAACTGCGCCGGCTGATTGAGGATTTTAAAACCGCTGGCGGGCAAGCCATTGAAGTCAGCTCCGGACATCAACATCCAGATCAATTAAGAAACGTCGCGGCGCTCGCCAAACAATATGATTTGCTGGCATCCTGCGGTTCGGATTTTCATGGTCCAGATCAAAGTTGGAGTGAACTGGGTCGTTTTCTGCCGTTACCTGCATCTTGCAAACCGGTATGGTCTTTATGGCAGTGAAACACGCATATTCATTCGACTATGCTATATCTGAACACTATTTAGAGAACTAACGAAGGTTTTACATGAGCCAGTATTTTCAAATTCATCCCGATAATCCCCAGCAACGTTTAATTAAACAAGCCTGTCAGATCATCATGAAAGGCGGTTTGGTGGTTTATCCGACGGACTCTGGCTATGCCTTGGGATGTCATTTGGGGGATAAAGCGGCGATGGATCGGATTCGCCGTTTGCGGCAACTGGATGATGATCACAATTTCACATTGGTTTGTCGGGATTTATCCGAGCTGGCGGTCTACGCCAAGTTTAACAATGCAGTATTTCGGTTGATTAAAGCCCACACACCGGGCCCTTATACGTTTGTATTACCTGCCACCAAAGAAGTACCACGCAGATTACAGCATCCAAAACGCAAAACCATCGGCCTAAGAATCCCGGTCAACAATATCGCTTTGGCATTATTGGAAGAATTGAATGAACCGTTGATGAGTTCAACCTTGATTCTGCCCGGCGAGACCATGCCGATGACTGAAGCCGATGAGATAGCCGATCAATTAGGCAAACACGTTGATTTGATAATTGATGGTGGTGCCTGTGGCCATGAACCGACAACCGTTATCGAATTTGTGAATGATCTTCCTGAAGTTGTTCGCGTCGGTATGGGCGACCCAGCACCGTTTGAGGTGGAATGATCGTCTATCTCGCAATATTCATTTTTATCGCAGTCATTATCTGGTTTATTGGACTGCAAAATGCCAAAGCAGATTGGGGCGGGCCATCCGTTAACTGGTTGGACGGTTGGACGCGGCTGATATGTCGTTATATCCATCGTTTACCGGAGCAGAAAATCGCTTTACCCGAAACTGGCCCGGCGATTGTGGTTGCCAACCATGTTTCAGGCGTCGATCCGCTGTTACTAATTTCGGCCAGCACACGTCCATTACGTTTTTTGATTGCAAGAGAAGAATATGAGCGTCCAATTGTTCACTGGCTGTTTAAAAAAGCCGGCTGTATTCCGGTTGATCGTACTGGTCGCCCGGAACAAGCATTAAGGCAAGCACTGCGAGCTTTGCAGCAAGGCGAAATTATTGCGCTGTTTCCTCACGGTAAAATTCATCTGGATAGTGATCCCCCCAGAAAAATCAAAGGTGGTGTGGCCCGATTGGCAAGCTGGTCATCAGCGCCAGTGTTTCCCGTTAGAATTGATGGCGTCGCCGCCCAAGGCAAGGTTTTTACTGCACCATTTGTCCCCAGCAGAGTACAGTTGACGATGAGTCCTGCATTGCATTGCCCTACCGAAACAATGCCACAATGTCTGCAAGATATCAGTTCAGCAATTGAGACCCCGGCATGCGTCAAAAAAAATTAAACACAGCTTAGTCTTTTTAAAGAATTAAAATATTTTCAATAACTTAATGTTTTAATCAAAATAATTTTTTCTTCAAACTCTCTCTTGATTTCCATTCGGCACCCCCCATTTTGTAATTAACATATTTTTTACAGGGATATTACGATGCAAATCGATAAACTCACCAGCAAATTCCAAGAAGCACTGGGAGCAGCACAAAGTCTTGCTGTCGGCCGTGATCATCAGGTCATAGAACCTGCGCATTTATTATTGGCATTATTGAATCAGCAAGGTGGCACCGTTAAACCTTTGCTGGCGCAAAGTGGTGTTAACGTGCCTGCCTATCAAGCCGATCTTGAAGCACAGCTAAATCGTTTTCCCCAAGTGGAAGGCGGGAATGGCGATATTCGCATTTCTGCTGATTTAAGTCGTTTGTTAAATCAAACTGATAAATTGGCCCAACAACGTCAGGATCAGTTTATTTCCAGTGAGTTATTGATACTGGCGGCGGTTGAAGATAAAAATCAGACTGGTGAGTTATTGCGTAAACATGGCGCTAACAAAACCAATATTAATAACGTGATTGAAAAAATTCGTGGGGGCGAACGCGTGACTGATCAAAATGCAGAAGAACAACGTCAGGCGCTGGAAAAATACACTATTGATCTGACTGCTCGTGCCGAGAGCGGCAAGCTGGATCCGGTGATTGGTCGGGATGATGAAATTCGCCGTACCATTCAGGTTCTGCAACGTCGTACTAAAAATAATCCGGTGTTAATTGGTGAACCAGGTGTCGGTAAAACAGCGATTGTGGAAGGCCTCGCACAACGAATAGTCAATGGTGAAGTGCCTGAAGGCATGAAAAACAAACGCGTTTTGGCTTTGGATATGGGCTCATTGATTGCCGGTGCCAAATTCCGAGGCGAGTTTGAAGAACGCTTAAAAGCAGTGCTGAATGATCTGTCTAAACAGGAAGGGCAAATCATCCTGTTTATCGATGAAATTCATACCATGGTTGGTGCTGGCAAAGCCGAGGGTGCGATGGATGCCGGCAATATGCTTAAACCTGCTCTGGCACGAGGTGAATTGCATTGCATCGGCGCTACAACATTGGATGAATACCGCCAATATGTTGAGAAAGATGCTGCGCTTGAACGGCGTTTTCAGAAAGTGCTGGTGGGCGAACCCAGCGTCGAATCGACCATCGCAATCTTGCGCGGCTTAAGTGAACGTTATGAAGTGCATCATGGTGTGGAAATCACCGATCCGGCTATTGTGGCTGCAGCTAACTTATCACATCGTTATATCACTGACAGAAATCTGCCGGATAAAGCCATTGACCTGATAGATGAAGCTGCCAGTCGTATTCGGATGGAAATCGATTCCAAACCGGAAGTGTTGGATCGTCTTGAAAGACGTTTAATTCAGCTGAAAATTGAACGTGTGGCGTTGCAGAAAGAATCGGATGAAGCATCCAAAAAACGTTTGGATACGCTGGAAACCGAGATGAAAAAGCTGGCACGCGAATATACCGATTTGGAAGAAGTCTGGAAGTCGGAAAAAGCCGCTTTGCATGGCAGTCAGCACATTAAAGAAGAATTGGAAAAAGCCCGCCTGGAGTTGGAATCAGCCAACCGTAGCGGCAACTTGGAAAAAATGTCTGAACTGCAATACGGTCGTATTCCTGCTTTAGAAAAGCAGTATGACCTTGCCACACAAGCTGAAATGCAGGAATTCACTTTGCTGAGAAACAAAGTGGGTGAAGAGGAAATCGCTGAAGTAGTTTCTAAATGGACAGGTATTCCGGTTTCCAAAATGCTGGAAGGTGAACGCGATAAATTGCTGAAAATGGATGAAGCTTTGCACCAACGGGTTATTGGTCAGGATGAAGCAGTTAATTCGGTTGCTAATGCGATACGTCGCAGTCGTGCCGGGTTATCGGATCCGAACCGTCCAAATGGTTCATTCCTGTTTTTAGGCCCAACCGGTGTTGGTAAAACCGAGTTGTGTAAATCGCTGGCAACATTCTTATTTGATACCGAAGAGGCCATGGTTCGCATTGATATGTCCGAGTTTATGGAAAAACATTCGGTTGCACGTCTGGTTGGCGCGCCTCCAGGTTATGTCGGTTATGAAGAAGGCGGTTATCTGACCGAAGCGGTGCGTCGCAAACCGTATTCAGTGATCTTGCTGGATGAAGTCGAAAAAGCCCATCCGGATGTATTCAATATTCTGCTGCAGGTTTTGGATGATGGCCGTTTGACTGATGGCCAGGGCCGCACGGTTGATTTCAGAAATACCGTTATTGTGATGACTTCTAATCTGGGCTCCAGCATCATTCAGGAAATGGCTGGAGAAGAAAATTACGAGGTGATGAAAAATGCGGTTATGGAAATTGTTGGTCAACATTTCCGTCCGGAATTTATCAACCGCGTGGATGATGTGGTGGTGTTCCATCCTCTGCAAAAAACACAAATCCGAGCCATTGCCGATATTCAGCTGGAACATTTACGCCAGCGTCTAGCAGAAAAAGAAATGGGGTTGGAGTTGTCTGATGCAGCTTTGGATATGTTATCGGAAGCCACAATAGCCGGATTTTACGGTGCACGTCCATTGAAACGGGTTATTCAGCATCAACTGGAAAATCCGCTGGCTCAAGCCCTGTTGTCCGGTCGCTTTGTGGCAGGCCAAGTCATCAAGGTTGATGTGCAGGATGATGAGCTGGAGTTTACCAGTGAATTACGACACTAAGCGAAAATGAAACTGACTACCGGGCTGGAAGAACAACCCATCCAGCCCGACTTTTGTTTATTCTCAGGTTATTAATTGCTTGTTTGATTTTTCACTAATCCGGTAAGTTTCTCTATAGCTATTTTACAATCCTCCCATTCTCAGGAAAGCAATCCCTGCAAAGTGCTGTAAGCCACTGATATAATGCCCGACTTTCTCCCTCATACTCACAGGTAGCTAACACATGTCTGATTTCGGCAAGTTTGTCGATGCTTTCACACCAGCGGAAGTCGCGGAAAAAGTCAAAACCGTCGGGGTGGACAAAGCCAATATGTCACTTATTCCGCTAGTGATTCTGTCACTGATGGCCGGAGCGTTTATCTCGTTTGCTGCAATGTATTACACCGTTGTTATGACCGATGCCGGGGCAGCTTATGGTTTGGCCAGATTAGTCGGCGGTCTGGTATTTGCCCTGGGGTTCATTTTGGTGGTGATAGCCGGTGCAGAGTTGTTTACCGGCAACACGCTAGTGGTGATGGCGTACGCCAAAGGACAGGTCAGTTTCAAATCTCTGATGCGTAACTGGGGCATTGTTTATGTGGGTAATCTAGTCGGAGCACTGGTTACCGTTTATCTGGTTTATCTCTCGGGTTACTTAAGTGATGGCAATTTGGGTGTGGGTGTCACCGCCATCAAAACCGGGCTGGTCAAAGTAGATCACACAACAACTGAAGCCTTTGTTCGAGGACTATTTTGTAATGTACTGGTGTGTTTGGGGAGCTGGATGGTGTATGCCTCACGCAGTGTGACTGATAAAGTGATGGCGGTGTTATTTCCTATTTCTGGATTTGTGGCAATGGGGTTCGAGCATTGCGTGGCGAATATGTACATGATTCCCATCGCTATGATTGCGGCAACTGATCAAGCGATTGTAGCTGCCGGGCATTTTGATGCCGCGCAACTGGCAACTTTGGATTTTGGCGGTTTGATGGGCAACCTTATTCCGGTTACGTTAGGCAATATTGTTGGTGGCGCTGGATTTGTGGCGATGGCTTATTATCTGGTCTACGTATACGCACGTCCAAGTCGTTAGACCGGCCATAAGGTGCACCGCGTTGAGCAGTGCACCTGTTTTATTACCAGGATTTATATGGCAGGAATTTGCCATCTAAAGTAATCACAATCCGATCACCTTTTGGATCCGGTTTTTTCTCAATATTCATCGCAAAATCAATGGCACTGACAATGCCGTCTCCGCATTTCTCATGCACAATTTCTTTAATAGTCGGACCATAAACCGACATCATTTCATACAAACGATATAGCAACGGATCCGTTGGCACGGTTTGCTCCCATTGCTTGTTGGGGTATTTTTGCAAAGCCAGTTCGACTTCTGTTCCCAGATCCATCACCTGACATAGTTTTTTAGCTGTTTCGACTGGCATGCTATTCATTCCAAGGCAGGCAGAGGCTGTCCATTCCGGTGACATGCCAATCGCTGCACCTATTTTTTCCCAAGTCAGTTCTTTGGTTTCTTTTGCCACCATAATGGCTTGCGTCATAGCAAGTTTATTCATTGTTACTCCAAGATATCTGTTTGTATTTGAATAAAAAACCTGACACCCAGAACAGGTGCCAGGCCAACGAGGAAATCAATTCATTTTTTCGGAAAATTCAGCGGTAGGTGCGCCAGTTTTGTAATGCGTCGCATACAACATGCCGCCAGTCAGCACCAGACCACCCACTAGATTACCGAGGATAACCGGGATTTCATTCCATAATAACCAGTCAGCGATAGTGATATCGGCGCCCATCAGCATGCCCATTGGAAACAGAAACATATTCACAACAGCATGTTCAAAAACCAGTCCGAAAAACACAGCAATTGGTAACCACATGGCAATCACTTTGCCTGCTACCGAATTAGATAACATGGCGCCGACAACACCGGTTGAGACCATCCAGTTACACAGCACACCAGCGACAAATACGGTTAACCAACCGGCACCGCCATGCGCTGCAAAACCCAATGTTCGTGCTTCGGCAGCTTTGGCAATTGCCTGACCGGCAGCACCCGGCTCGGTGGTGAAAGCAAATGTCCAGGCAATGCCAACCAGTAACGCCGTGGTCAAAGCGCCTAATAAGTTACCTAAGCCGACCAGCAGCCAGTTTTTCATCATGCCTTTGAAAGTGCAGCCGCGTCTTTTATCCAGCAACGCTAATGGAACCAGAGCAAATACACCGGTCAACAAGTCAAAACCGAGTAAGTTTAATAAGACAAAACCAACAGGGAAAACTAAAGCACCAACAATCGGCAAACCAGTTTGAACAGCAGTGGTGACTGCAAACGCAACGGCCAGAGTTAAAATAGCTCCTGCCATGTAGGATCGAATTAATACATCTCGTGTCGCCATTTTGAGTTTGGCTTCACCGGCATCGACCATTTTCTTGGCAAATTCGCTGGGCAAGAGATAAGACATAAACACTCCAGAGTAAGATTGATATTAAACAGGTAAGCAGTTTGCATGTTTTGTGCCTAACTTGATTTGTATAACCAAATCAATTTGTTAGGTTTTTATTGGGATTTTGGGGCTACTGATTTTGCACCAATTTGAAACGCAGTGAAGGTGCTGGTGCACAAGCATGAAGCGTGATGCCGTGTGCAAGATCAGTTAGAAAACGGCGGGACCCAGTCCAGGGTATCTAGCAAGTCTGCTTGCGGACGGCCAATAAAATAACCTTGACCAAAATCAACACCATAACCCTTTAACAAAGCCAAAATGTCAGCATTTTCTACAAATTCGGCTGTGGTTTTACGGTTTAATCCTTTGGCAACATCCACCAAGGCTTTGACAAACAGTTGATCATCCGCATTTTTATCCAAATTGCCGAGCAGGTGGGTTT
>JAMDEF010000028.1:0-6051 GCA_023488305.1 Gammaproteobacteria bacterium
TCTTCAGGGATCAGCCCATCAATAACCCGGTATGAACATTGATGAGCCGGGCAGTATTTTCCACTCGTTCTAAATACCTGGCCAGCCAGTAAACACGTTCTGCAACTCGCGACAACATTAGCTCAGCCCCCCAAAGTATGAATCATCCACTATCCAGGTATCTTTGCTACCACCACCTTGTGAGGAATTGACGACCAGCGAACCTTTGACCAAAGCAACCCGTGTCAAACCACCTGGTGTGACATAGTTGTCTTTACCAGACAGGATAAACGGCCGTAAATCGACATGACGAGGCGCAATATGATCGCCGCAACTGGTGGGGGAT
Organism: Gammaproteobacteria bacterium; assembly: GCA_023488305.1. Taxonomy (GTDB): domain Bacteria; phylum Pseudomonadota; class Gammaproteobacteria; order Nitrosococcales; family Methylophagaceae; genus Methylophaga. The sequence continues at coordinate 326 of JAMDEF010000028.1, forward strand.
ACCGATAATTTGAGGGTTGGTTGAGCAATATAGTTGTTGGGATCTGCAATTAATAACTGACGAAATTCTTCAATTTTGTCTTCGCTGGAATGGGGGCCGACCAACATGCCATAACCACCGGACTCATTAGCCGGTTTGACGACAAGTTCTGGTAAATGGTCGAGAACGTGCTGAAGTTGGTCGGGATCTCGACACATCCAGGTCGGTACATTCGGTAATAAAGGTTCTTCATTCAAATAATAACGAATCATCGCCGGCACATAGGCATAAATCACTTTATCGTCAGCCACACCGCAGCCAGGTGCATTGGCAATCGCGACCTTACCGTCTCGCCATGCTTGCATAATTCCGGGTATGCCCAAGGTGGAATCTTCGCGAAATACCAGCGGATCAATAAAATCATCATCAATACGTCGATAAATCACATCAACACGTTCCAGCCCATGAATGGTTTTCATATAGACATATCCATCAGTGGCAACGGTCAGATCGGCACCTTCCAGCAAGATTAAACCTGCTTGTTGAGCTAAAGCCGCATGTTCAAAATAGGCTGAGTTATAGATACCGGGGGTCAACAACACCATATTGGGCTGGGCAATATCCGGTGCCAGTGATGCCAGCATGGCAGAAAGGTGAGAAGGGTAATCATTAACTGGACTGATATGCAGTAATTTGAATAATTCCGGTAACACACGCTTGGTAGTTTTGCGGTTTTCCAGCATATAGGCCACACCGGAAGGCACCCGTAAATTATCCTCCAATACGTACATGGTGCCGTTATCATCCCGCACTAAATCCGAACCACAAATATGTGCCCAAACGCCATGTGCTGGTTGCATGCCTTTGCATTGTGGCCGATAACCTTTGGATTGCAGTACGACTTCTTCAGGGATCAGCCCATCACGAATGATGTTGCCATCATTGTAGATGTCATTGATGAACATATTTAAAGCACGGATCCGTTGCACCAGCCCCTTTTCGGTGCAGTCCCATTCTCGTTTGGGAATGATGCGGGGAATGATATCGAAGGGCCAGGCACGATCTATATTGCCTGCATCGCTGTACACCGTGAAGGTGATACCACGTTCCAGTATTTCGAGTTCAGAGTCGACAATGCGCTGTTCGAATGCCTCTTTACGCATGGATTTCAGATAATCCAGCAACTTATAACTGAAGTGTCTTGGCTGATGCTGATCGTACATCAGCTCATCATAGAACTCACCGGGATCATAATCACGCCACAGCTGCATCATGCTCATTTCCCCTTCTTCGGATAGTAATAATGGTGGGACTGCAATAGTTATGCCCTAATTCCAAACAGCTTCGTATTCCAGTCCTCACATCAATATTTAACGAGCACTACAACCTTATTGTTGTAAAAGGACAGCCCACCCTTTTTTCTGCATGCAGCTTAATAAGCCGCGTGTCACCAAACTCATATTGGACTCGGGTGAATGCTCTTCTCCCAATTCAGCGGTACAGGCATTACTGTCATTCATTAATTTTTCTGGACCAGCACCAGATCGCCACCAGGAATTAACCTGTAATTTTTCCATGGGATCGAGGGGTTGGTCTGTTGTTTCTTCCATAACATCACCTGCTACCGCAATGGTTTTACTCTCGCCACGGCTCAGCGGGATAAACGGCTTATCAGGACCAACGACTAACCAGCCTTGTTGCTGCAGACATTCATCAATCTCTTTTTCATTGCTCGACACGGTTTCACAACGTTGTTTTTCACTCTGAAAATCTTTCGCTGTCGCACCACGTTTATAGCTGAATTCACCGCCACAGCCTGACAGCAGTAAAACGCTGCTCATTAAGCAGAAGGTGCCAATAGTGTGAATGGATGGGTGTTTCATTTTTCCTCCTTAAACGATCTGTTGTTTGAACACTTGCCCAAAGAGTAACTGAAACCCTTGGCAACCCATCTACGCAATTTGACGTATTTAAGCAGCAGACCCGGCTGACTAGTATTGCTCTCGAACTTAATGGTTGATGAGCACCGAGGCGAATTCAACATCGACGCTTTTTATTCTGGTGAGATTTTCGGGAGAAGAAAAATGAAAAAACTGAACAAAGTTGCATATCTGGTCGCCTTGGCCACAACCGCTACATTAGCTCCAATAGCCACTAGTCATGCTGCAGGCACTATCACCTTTGGTGAAGATCGGTACATCAGTGTTGGATTCGGTCTGCGTGGCAGTTACAGCAACATTGAAGATGCTGCAAATGATGGCGGCAACACCAACGACTTTGAATTGGATAGCGCTCGTTTATACGTCGCGGGTTCATTAAATAAATACATCAAAGGTATATTCAACTCGGAAAGATCAGGCGGTAACGATTCTTTCCAGATTATTGATGCCGCGGGTATTTTTCAATTCACTCCTGATATGGCGATCTGGGCAGGTCGTTTCCTCTCACCAAGTAGCCGCGCCAATATGGCTGGTCCTTACTACACCTCAGGTGACGGTTATTGGGCAAACATTACAGCTCGCTATGGCTGGAATGGCGGCACCATCGGCCGTGATGATGGTGTGGCCCTAGTCGCAACTGCATTTGATCAGCGTTTAGCTTATTCATTCGGTGTATTTGAAGCTGACAAGATCTTTGAATTTAGTGGAGTTGAAGACGTAACCGATAACTCAGATCAAGATGATGAATTGATGTATGCCGGCCGTTTGCAATACAGCTTCTGGGATAAAGAACCTGGTTATTACGGCACTGGTAACTATTTAGGTACCAAGGATATTTTCACCATTGGTTTGGCTGGTCGTTACAAAGGTGATGGCGCGGCATCAGCAACTGCAGTGGGTGATTACTCACAGTGGACAGTGGATTTGCTCGTAGAGAAAAAATTTGCTCCAGGTGCTGTATCACTGGAGGCCGCCTACTTCGACTACGACACTGATGATGTTTTCCTTTCAGAACAAGGTGAAGCCTATTACGTAAGTACCGGTTTTATCTTCAAGGAAAAAGTCGGTTGGGGTCAATTCATGCCATTCGTTCGTTACCAAAATTTTGATTCTGATGCTGGCGAAATCAAGCGTACAGATTTTGGTGTGAACTACTTCATTGATGGTTACAACGCATCCGTTACCGCCGTTTATCGCGACCTGGAAAGAGAAGGTTTAGCTGATCAAGATCAATTTGTCGTTTCAATGCAGCTGCAATTTTAATTCCCGGATTCAATAGCAAAACGTTTCTTCAACGTAGGAGATACAGATGAAAACCTTAGTAAAACTTGATTTAGATAAAAAACCCTGGGAACAGGACGGTCAAATTCATAATCGCTGGCATCCTGATATTCCGATGATTGCCATGGTTAAACCGGGCGATGAATTCCGTGTGGAATGTATGGATTGGACTGGTGGCCAGATCGGTAACAACGACAGTGCCAATGACATTCGGGATGTGGACTTGTTACAAGTTCACTATCTCAGTGGGCCGATTGGGGTTGAAGGTGCAGAACCTGGCGATTTGTTGGTGGTAGATATCTTGGATGTCGGCACCTTTGAAGATTCGCAATGGGGTTTCAACGCCTTCTTCTCTAAAGAGAATGGCGGTGGTTTTCTAACCGATCATTTCCCTGAAGCGCGTAAATCCATTTGGGATTTCCACGGCATTTACACTACATCACGTCACGTACCGAACGTTAAATTCGCCGGCATTATGCATCCGGGTCTGATTGGTTGTCTGCCATCACGTGAAATGCTGGAAGAGTGGAACAAACGTGAAGCTGCATTGATTGCAACCGAACCGGATCGCGTACCGCCTTTAGCGTTGCCACCTAATGAACAAGCTGCAGTAATGGGTCGTTTGAAAGGTGATGAAGCAGCCAAAGCAGCAAAAGAAGGTGCTCGCACCGTACCGCCTCGTGAACATGGTGGTAACTGCGATATTAAGGATTTGACCAAAGGTTCAAAAATCTACTTCCCGGTCTATGTGAAAGATGGCGGCCTATCAATGGGTGACCTTCACTTTTCACAAGGTGATGGCGAAATCACTTTCTGTGGTGCTATCGAAATGGCCGGCTATCTCGATATCAAAGTCAGCCTGATTAAAGATGGCGTGAAGAAATACGGCATCAAAAATCCATTGTTCAAAAACAGTCCTTTAACACCGACTTACAGTGATTTCCTGATGTTTGAAGGTATTTCGGTCGATGAACAGGGTAAACAGCATTACCTGGATGTACATGTTGCCTATCGTCAGGCGTGTCTCAATGCCATCGAATATCTGAAGAAATTCGGCTACACAGGTGAGCAGGCACTATCCATTTTAGGTACCGCCCCAGTTCAAGGTCACATTAGCGGTGTGGTGGATATTCCAAATGCCTGTGCCACGTTGTGGATTCCGACTGAAATCTTTGATTTCAACATTAACCCGACGGCAGATGGCCCATCGCAATTTGTCACTCAGGGCTTTGACTTAAGTTCTACATCTTAAGACGGGACATAACGTTATGCCGATATATGACTACCGATGTGAACACTGTGGCGACTTCACCGCGCTTCGCAAAATGAGCGAAGCCGGTGAATCCGTCGAATGTGTTGAATGTGGCGAGATGGCGGTGCGGATTATTACCGCACCCTATCTCGCGCTGATGGACCGTAACACTCGAGTGGCTAAAGAGCGCAATGAAAAATCGGCCCATGAACCCAAGCAAGTGCGACGTTCCAGTTGTGGATGCTCAGGAACCCACACTTGCAAAACGGATTCAGCCGACAAATCCAAAGCGGCAGCACAAGCCAAAAGTAACCCTAATGGCTTGATGATGCAGACCAAGAAAACCGCAAGACCCTGGATGCTCGGTCATTGAGCCCCAAAAAACAAAACCGTTCGGAACAATGCTGTTCACTCTAATTTGTTAACAGGAGATACACGATGAGCTACTTTAGTCGACGAAAATTTTTAGGCAAAACCGGCGCACTGCTTAGTGCAATGGTAGCGGCTGGTTTTATTACCAGCACAGCAATGGCGGCGGATTATCCGACTGCTGAAGTCAACACCACGGGTCTGGCAGTAACCGATGACACAGTAACAGTGGGTATTTTGCATTCATTGACCGGCACCATGGCGATCAGTGAAACCGGTGCTCAGGAAGCTGAGAAACTGGCGATTAAACAGATCAATGAAAGCGGCGGTATCCTCGGCCGTCAAATCAAGGTCATTCAGGAAGATGGCGCCAGTGACTGGCCGACTTTTGCTGAAAAATCACGCAAATTGTTACGTAATGACAAGGTAGCCGCCGTTTTCGGTTGCTGGACTTCAGCGTCACGTAAAGCGGTATTACCAATCTTTGAGCAAGAAAACGGCATTTTGTATTACCCGACTTTCTATGAAGGTTTGGAACAATCCAAAAATGTTATCTACACCGGTCAGGAAGCCACGCAACAAATTCTGGCAGGTTTGGATTGGGTCGCTGAAGAAAAAGGTGCCAAAACCTACTTCCTGATTGGTTCTGACTATATCTGGCCACGTACTTCAATGAAAATTGCACGTATCCACATTGAAAAAGTGCTGGGCGGTCAAGTGGTTGGTGAAGAGTACAAACCATTAGGTGACACTCAGTTCGGTTCAATCATCAATCGTATTCGTCTGAGAAAACCTGACGTTATCTTTGCTGCAGTAGTTGGTGGCAGTAACGTTGCCTGGTTCAAACAGCTGAATGCTGCAGGTATCACCTCTAAAAACCAAACCTTGCTGACTCTGTCGGTTAC
>JAMDEF010000028.1:6081-22352 GCA_023488305.1 Gammaproteobacteria bacterium
GTGGTTGATGAAGATGAAGTATTGGGAATCGGCGGTGAAAACCTGGAAGGTTTCTACTCAGTAATGAAGTACTTCCAAAGCCTGGATAACCCGAACAACGTTGAGTTTGTAAAAGCATTTAAAGAAATGCACGGTGCAGACAGCGTTATCGGTGACGTAACTCAAGCAGCTTACCTTGGCCCTTGGTTATGGAAAGCCGCGGTTGAAAAAGCTGGTAGCTTTGATATCGACAAAATCGTAGAAGTTTCCAGAACTGGCGAAATCGAACTGGACACTGCGCCAGAAGGTTACGTCAAGCTGCATCCTAATCATCACTTGTGGAGTAAAACCCGCATCGGTCAATGGAATCGTGATGGTCAGGCAACTGTAGTATTTGAATCGGATCTGATTGAGCCAAACCCATTCCCAGAAGGTTACCAATAGATCGAACTTAACCATTCGCTAAACACAGGCTGGTCAATTTTGACCAGCCTGTCTGGGTGAAAGAAGGACAGAGTGTGAATCCACTCTTTGATTAATCGGAAAATGCATCGGAGTAACCGTTATGGGTGACTTTTCATTACAAGAATTGACTTCAATTCTGGCCATGCAAGGCTTTGTTGGGATTAGCTTGTTCAGCGTACTGCTGTTAATGGCGCTGGGTCTTGCAATCATCTTTGGACAGATGGGTGTCATTAACATGGCCCATGGCGAATTTATGGCGATGGGGGCTTATACGACTTATCTACTCTCAGTCATGACACAAACGTATTTTCCTGAGTTAATGAATTACTACTTTTTAGTAGCAATCGTCGCGTCATTTATTGTGGCGGGAGCATTCGGCTACTTAACAGAATATGTATTAATCAGGCATCTCTATAAACGACCTCTGGACACGCTGCTGGCGACCTGGGGTTTAAGTCTGATTATGCAACAATCATTTCGCTCTTATTTTGGAGCACGCGAAGTCAGCCCCACTCTGCCGGACTGGTTGATGGGGTCCTGGATGCCAACCGACTCTATCTTTATTCCTATTAACGGTATGTTTGTATTGGGTCTAACTGGTTTCGTAACACTTGGCGTTTTCCTGCTGATGTATCGGTCGGCATGGGGACTAAATGTGCGTGCCACTACACAAAATCGCGTAATGAGTGGTGCAGTAGGTATCAACACCAAACGGGTAGATCGCCTGACCTTTGCCTTAGGTTGCGGTATTGCCGGTATTGCCGGTGCAGCCTTTACCACCATTGCTTCAACAGGGCCGACCTCTGGTTCCTTATATATCGTTGATACGTTCATGGTGGTGGTGTTTGGTGGTGCAGCCAGTTTATTCGGCACTATTGCCTCGGCATTTACCATTGCACAGGCACAATCCATTCTTGAATTCTTCATCAGCAGCTCTATGGCGAAAGTCCTGACACTGTTGACGCTGATCGTCATTTTGATGATTCGCCCTGAAGGTTTGTTCTCTTCCAAAGTTCGTAAATAATTAGCAGGAGATAATGATGAATTTTGTCTATGAGCGATTTTTGGGCGGTAAGAACGGGGCGGTAGCCATTGCCATTCTGGCCATCCTGATTTTAGTGATTTTCCCGCTGTTTCTGGATGCCTTCCGGTTGAATCTGGTCGGTAAATATTTAACCTTCGCCTTTGCGGCCGTTAGTCTGGTGTTGTTGTGGGGGTACGGCGGTATTTTAAGTTTGGGACAAGGCGTGTTCTTTGGCTTGGGTGGTTATGCCATGGCCATGTTCCTCAAACTGGAAGCTTCTGATCCAGAAAGTACTAAGATCCAGACTACACCGGGTATTCCTGACTTTATGGATTGGAATCAGCTGTATGAGCTGCCTTGGTTCTGGATACCTTTTGAGAGTTTTACCTTTACCTTACTAGCGATCATTCTGGTGCCATCGATCTTTGCGTTCATCATTGGTTATTCAATGTTTAAACGTCGGGTGGGCGGGGTTTACTTTGCCATCATCACTCAGGTTATCGCGGTGATTCTGACCGTGTTAATCGTCGGTCAGCAAGGTTATACCGGTGGTATTAATGGTATTACCGATTTAAAAACGCTTAATGGCTGGGATATTCGTACCGATTCAGCCAAGTTAACGCTCTACTTTATTAATGCTTTGTTATTGCTTGGCGTGATTATGCTGAGCAAATTCATCCTGACCAGTAAGTTCGGCCAATTACTGTTGGCGATGAAAGATAAAGAAGATCGGGTGCGTTTTTCCGGCTACGACGTTTCCAACTTCAAGATCTTTGTGTTCTGTGTGTCTGCGGTAATTGCAGCCATTGGTGGCGCGATGTTTACGCTGCAGGTCGGCTTTATGTCACCGTCATTTGTCGGCATTGTGCCGTCGATTGAGATGGTTATCTTTGCTGCTGTTGGTGGACGCATGTCATTAATCGGTGTGGTTTACGGCACCTTATTGGTTAACTTTGGTAAAACCGGCTTTTCGGAAACCTTCCCTGAATTATGGTTGTTCCTGATGGGCGGCCTGTTTATCGCGGTGGTTATGTTCTTCCCGAACGGACTGGCGGGGATCTGGAATAAATATGCACCGAAATTCAAGTTTATTCGTCGCATGAATCTGACACCCGATAAAGCGGTGTTGGATGCCCAGATCGCCCCTGCTGTCTCTATTGCTGAAGTCACCTCAGACTTGGTTTCAACGTCTGATGAAAAACCTGAAGGAGCCAAATCATGACCACCACCACCGATTTTTTATTGGCGATTGAAGATCTTACGGTTTCGTTTGATGGCTTCAAGGCGGTTGATTCATTAACCATGTATATCGACAAAAATGAGTTGCGAGTGGTTATCGGCCCTAATGGTGCCGGTAAAACCACGTTACTAGATTTGATTTGCGGTAAAACCAAATCCAGTTCCGGCTCAATCAGCTTTAAAAACAAAGAAATGACCAAAATGGCGGAACATGAAATTGTGCGTGCCGGTATTGGCCGTAAGTTTCAAACACCCTCTATCTACGAAAACCTCACGGTGTATCAGAATCTGGAAGTTTCTTATCCAGAAGGTCGCGGCGTTTTTGGCAGTTTGTTTTTCCAAACTACCGATGAAGTTATCAAGCGTGTCAATGAAGTGGCTAAGGAAATTCAGCTGGAAAACTTTCTTGATACCGAGGCGGCGATTCTCAGCCACGGTCAGAAACAATGGCTGGAGATCGGCATGTTGCTGATGCAGGACCCGGAATTATTGATGCTCGATGAGCCAGTGGCGGGCATGAGTGCCAAAGAGCGTGACGAAACGGCTGAGTTACTTAACCGAATCTGCGAAAACCGTTCGGTAATAGTAATTGAGCATGATATGGAATTCGTCAAAAAGATCGCCCGCAAAGTCACCGTACTACATCAAGGGAAAATCCTTGCTGAAGGTACGATGGAGAAGGTGCAGGCGGATGAAAAGGTCATTGAAGTCTATCTTGGGCATTGATTTTAAGCTGGGAGATTAACCATGTTTGAAGTAGAAAATTTACAAGTAAGTTATGGCCAAAGCCAGGTTATTCATGACATCAGCTTTAAAGTCGACAAAAATGAAACATTGGCGATCATGGGCCGCAATGGCATGGGTAAAACCACCTTATTTAAATCCTTGATGGGCATTTTGCCCAGTCAGGCGGACAAGGTCAGCATTGAAGGGGTTAGTGTTGGCGGCATGGAAAGTCATCAACGTGTGGCGAATGGCATTGCCTACGTGCCACAAGGCCGGATGATTTTTTCCAATCTGACGGTGCAGGAAAATATCGAAACCGGTTTGCAGGTTTCTAAAATGAAATCGATTCCGGATGAGATTTTTGCATTGTTTCCGGTGCTGCATGATATGCGGCATCGTAAAGGCGGTAACTTGTCGGGTGGACAGCAACAACAACTGGCCATCGCCCGGGCATTGGTTACCAACCCGAAAGTATTATTACTTGATGAGCCAACAGAGGGTATTCAACCGTCAATCATCAAAGATATTGCCAAGGTGTTAAACGAAATCCGCAAAATGCGTGAAATCACTATTATCGTTTCCGAGCAGGTTTTGAGTTTCACCATGGAAATCGCCGACCGCATTATCGTGATTGAAAAAGGCAAGTTTATTCATGAGGATATGCGTGCTGATGTTGATGCGGCGATGATCAAAAAGTATCTGACGGTCTAAAACGATTGTTATTGATTAGGAAATATGATGCTCTATGCTCAACATGAAGGAGTGTGTTGGCATGAATGTGCGCTCAGAACCAGTTTTACCGATAACCCAACAAATTGAAAAACCTGCAATTAATCAGTTGATGACTGGCTGGGATGCCAGTCTCAAACTGCTATTCGATAGCCGCTCCGCTAAAACCATTCTGGCTCGCCGTCAGCATCATGGCCCGTTAGTCATTCAAAAAATTCTCTACCCCGAAGGTAACAATCCGGCTCATGGGGTGATTATTCATCCTCCCGGCGGTGTTGCAGGTGGCGATAGCCTGCAGTTAACAGTAGAAATGCAATCCGGATCATCTGCCCTGTTAACCACTCCCGGTGCGACAAAATGGTATAAATCTGCTGGTCGCAGGGCCAGTCAACATATTGCAATGACAGTGGCTGAAAATAGTCGACTGGAATGGTTACCACAGGAAAATATCGTGTTTGATGGCGCCGATGTGGCGTTGAATACTCAAATTCAACTCACTGAAAATGCCGTGTTTGCCGGATGGGAAGTGGTTTGTCTGGGCCGACAAGCCAGTGGCGAATGCTGGAATAGTGGACGTTTTCGCCAACAGTTATCTATTAAACGTGACAGCAAACTGATTTGGAATGAAACGGCATTATTAAAACCCGACAGTGCATTGTTAACGTCGATTGCAGGATTACGATCCCAAGTGGTGTTTGGCAGTTTAGTAGTGGCAGCAGGCAATACTCCCGCTGAGATCCTGAAGGATTGCCAACAGATAACGCTGGATTCAACAGCGACATATGGTGTCTCGGCGCTACCGGATATTTTTACCGCGCGTTACATCGGGCCTTGTGCTCAGGAAGCCAAAATCTATTTTGAAAAACTATGGCACTGCTTGCGTCCCTGGTATGGCAACCGCCAAACCATTCGACCACGCATATGGGCCACCTAGATTGATAAAAAAAGGTTGGAAAAACAATGGAACTGACCCCTAGAGAAAAAGATAAATTATTGATTTTTACTGCAGCCTTAGTGGCTGAACGCCGCAAAGACCGTGGTTTGAAACTGAATTACCCGGAAGCGGTGGCCTATATTTCTGCGGCGATTATGGAAGGTGCGAGAGACGGCCGAACGGTTGCTGAATTGATGGATTTTGGCGCGACATTGCTGACACGGGATGATGTGATGGCTGGTATTGCTGAAATGCTGCCGGAAATACAGGTCGAAGCCACTTTCCCTGATGGCACCAAACTGGTGACCGTGCATAACCCAATTATCTGAGGACACAGACAATGATTCCAGGTGAAATGCGAGTAAAGGCGGGCGATTTACAGATGAATGTAGATCGTGAGCTGGTCATGATTGATGTGTCTAACAGCGGCGACCGACCAGTACAGATCGGGTCGCACTATCATTTTTTTGAAGTCAACGATGCGTTGCAATTTGATCGACAGCTGGCCTATGGCTTTCGCTTGAATATTGCTCCTGGTACCGCTGTTCGGTTTGAGCCGGGCCAGACCCGTACCGTTGAATTAGTCGCGTTATCCGGATTACGTCAGGTTTACGGCTTTGCCGGCCGCGTTATGGGAGCCTTGTAATGAGTCTAAAAATTGATCGGCAAGCCTATGCCGAAATGTTTGGTCCCACTGTGGGCGATAAAGTCCGACTGGCCGATACCGAATTATGGATTGAAGTCGAGCAGGATCTGACCACCTATGGTGAAGAAGTGAAGTTCGGTGGCGGTAAAGTTATTCGCGATGGTATGGGGCAATCTCAGTTAGTCGCCAGTGAAGTGGCCGATACCGTTATCACCAATGCACTGATTATTGATGCAGTGACCGGCATTATTAAAGCCGATGTGGCGATTAAAGACGGCCATATCTGGGCAATTGGCAAAGCTGGTAATCCGGATATTCAACCGAATGTCACTATCCCAATTGGTGCCGGTACCGAAATTATCGCCGGTGAAGGCATGATCCTCACTGCTGGCGGCATTGATAGTCATATCCACTGGATCTGCCCACAGCAAATTGAAGAAGCCTTAATGTCTGGCATTACCACCATGCTCGGTGGTGGAACTGGTCCCGCAACGGGTACTTATGCAACCACCTGTACACCAGGACCCTGGCATATTCACCGGATGCTGGAAGCTGCCGAAGCCTTTCCAATGAATCTGGGTTTTTTCGGTAAAGGCAATGTGTCTCAGCCACAACCAGCCAGAGAGCAGGTTGAAGCCGGCGTTATCGGTCTGAAATTACATGAAGACTGGGGCACTACACCCGCGGCTATTGATAACTGTTTGTCCGTAGCGGATGAGATGGATATTCAAGTGGCAATTCATACTGATACGTTAAATGAGTCGGGCTTTGTCGAAACCACCCTGGCCGCTTTTAAAGGCCGCACCATTCATACTTTCCACACTGAAGGTGCCGGTGGCGGCCATGCGCCGGATATTATTAAAGCCATTGGTTCTGCCAATGTATTGCCTTCATCAACCAATCCCACAAGACCGTTTACCATCAATACGTTGGATGAACATCTGGATATGTTGATGGTGTGTCATCACCTGGATCCATCCATTGCTGAAGATGTGGCGTTTGCCGAATCACGTATTCGCCGTGAAACCATTGCGGCAGAAGACATTCTGCATGACACCGGTGCGTTTGCGATGATGTCATCTGACTCTCAAGCGATGGGGCGGGTTGGTGAAGTGGTGATTCGTACTTGGCAGACTGCCCATAAAATGAAAGTCCAGCGTGGCACTTTAAAAGAAGATGCTGAACAAGGTAATGGTGACTGCGATAACTTCCGGATTAAACGTTACATTGCCAAATACACCATTAATCCGGCGATAACCCATGGCATTTCGCATAAAGTCGGTTCCATTGAAGCCGGTAAATTTGCTGATTTAGTGTTATGGCGTCCGGCGTTTTTTGGGGTAAAACCGACCCTGATATTAAAAGGCGGCATGATTGCAGCAGCGGCGATGGGCGATCCCAATGCGTCTATCCCGACACCACAGCCCGTGCATTATCGGCCGATGTTTGGCAGTTTTGGTAAAGCCTTGAAAACCTCATTAACCTTCGTTTCCGAAGCAGCCTTATCGAATCCGGCGGTCAAGGCACTGGATTTACAAAAGCCACTGGTCGCAGTGAAAAACTGCCGGAATATCAGCAAAAAAGATATGGTATTCAATGATGCCACCCCCAAGATTGAAGTGGATCCGGAAACCTATCAGGTGCTGGCCGATGGCGAGTTATTAATCTGTGAACCGGCAACCGAACTGCCGATGGCACAACGTTATTTTCTGTTTTAACAGCACCTATTTAAGGATAAAAATGTTATCGATTTCCACCAAGCTTGATCACATCCACACCGATACGGTGATTGATGATGTGGTCAGTCTCAGTTTTGATTTACGGCAGAAAAGCCGTATTCGTGTGACCTTACGATCCGGTAAAGAAGCCGCGTTATATATGCAGCGTGGAACGATTCTCCGTGGTGGCGATTTTTTGCGTGCTGATAGCGGTGAGGTAGTTGAAGTTATCGCAGCCGATCAAGCTGTTATGAAAGTGACTGCTATCACATCAAAGGCTTTAACACGAGCGGCTTACCATTTGGGGAATCGTCATGTTCCTCTTGAAATTGGGGACGGCTGGCTAAAGCTGGAAACCGATTCAGTGCTGAAAGATATGTTGCTGGGCTTAGGTGTTGAGGTCGAAGAATTACAAGCGCCATTTGAGCCTGAATCTGGAGCTTATGCTGGCAGTGGCGGACATCACCATCATCATGATGATGATCATTCACACGATCACAGTCACACCCATCAACACGGCCACAGTCACTAAGATGAGTTCAGCCTCACTGTCCCGTCTGTTACAACTGGCCAGCCCGATGCTACCGGTCGGTGCCTATAGTTATTCGCAAGGATTGGAATGGGCGATTGAATCTGGTGATGTGACGGATATCGACTCATCGAAACAGTGGATTGGTGATGTGCTATCGATTTATTTTGCTAACTTTGAATTACCGGTATTAATGAGGTTATATAAAGCCTGGCAGCAAATGGATGGCTTGCAAATTCAATATTGGGATGAATATTATCAGGCAGGTCGCGATAGCAGTGAAGCGCTCGCAGAAACCCGGCAGATGGCGTATTCATTATTAAGATTGCAACGTGATTTAGCTACCTGGCCACCGCAAATCGTCTTAATCAGTGGTACTTTGCAGCAACCGGCCTTTCCAACTATCTATTCGGTCACAGCGTTGTGCTGGGAGATTTCGCTTGGTGATATGTTGCATGCCTATGCCTGGTCGTTTCTGGAGAATCAGGTCAGTGCAATCATGAAAGCTGTGCCTTTAGGTCAAGTGGCCGGGCAACGCATTTTGTCAGAATTAGCCATAACGCTTCCCACACTGGTAGAAAAAGCCATGCAATTGCCAGATGATGAGATCCAGAATTTTTGTCCCGCGTTAAGCATTGCCGCTTGCCGCCATGAAACCCAATATTCGCGTTTATTTCGCTCATAAATTATAGAGAAACGTAAGATGAAAGAACCTTTACGAGTAGGCATTGGTGGGCCAGTTGGTTCCGGTAAAACGGCATTAACGCTGGCTTTATGCAAACGATTACGCGATAAATACAATATTGCCGTGGTGACCAATGATATTTACACCAAAGAAGATGCCGAATTTTTAACGCGCAACGAAGCGCTGTCAGCAGATCGCATTATTGGGGTAGAAACGGGTGGTTGCCCACATACCGCCATCCGTGAAGATGCGTCAATGAATCTGGAAGCAGTTGCCCAGTTAAGTAAACGCTTCGACCCATTAGATATCGTATTTGTGGAAAGTGGTGGTGATAACCTGGCTGCCACCTTCAGTCCGGAATTATCCGATCTGACCCTCTACGTTATCGATGTATCTGCTGGTGAGAAAATTCCACGAAAGGGTGGACCTGGAATTACCAAATCCGATTTGCTGGTGATCAATAAAACCGATTTAGCACCGCTGGTAGGTGCGTCATTGGAAGTCATGGATCGCGATTCAAAACGTATGCGTGGTGAACGACCATTTGTGTTTACTAACCTGAAGCAGGAAGACGGATTGGAAACTATTGTGGCTTTTATTGAAAAGCAGGGATTAATGCTGAATTAATCCTCATAACAAAGAAGGAAATGACATGAATAAAATGATGTTAACGTTACTGGGCAGCTTGGCGTTTCCCGCCATGGCTTTTGCCCATCCAGGTCATGATATGGCCAACTTTGCCAGCGGTTTCACCCATCCGTTTACCGGAATTGATCATCTGTTGGTGATGTTAGCAGTAGGATTTTGGGCTGGGCAATCTCAATCATCAGCGCGTTGGCAGATGCCTATGTTATTTGTGGTCTTTATGCTGGGTGGTGTGGTGCTGGGATCTGTGATTTCCGGTCTGGCATTTGTTGAAGTAGCGATTGCCGTCAGTGTGCTGGCGATGGGCTTGGTGATTTTACTCAACTCATCAATTAGCCATTTCTGGCAACTGGCTTTAACAACTGTGTTTGCGCTTTTGCATGGCTTTGTTCATGGTCAGGAACTGGTTGCAGCAGGTAATGGCATGGCAGCGGTGGCAGGTATGTTGTTGGCAACGATGATTTTATTAAGTTCAGGTGTTTATCTTGCCAGCTTTAAAGATCAAATCGGCTTGTTGTTACAACGTGGTTTAGCTGCATTGTTAACCTTTAGCGGTCTGTATTTACTGATCACGTAAAACAAGAATCACTCAAGGCAGGGGATGTTAATCCCCTGCCAGATTTGGGTTTGTAAAAACCAATACGTAATATTACGTAGATAAAATTAAGCTGCTCATACGTTATGCTGTGATTGGGTAAGTTGTTTCCAGCTAACGACAATTTTGTAGCTCGGACATCCGTCAATCTATCGGGAACAGAAGTTGAATACCAATGATGCTTTGATGGATTCATCAGAACATAATGCACCGCAACGTATTGTTAAACTTCGCCGTGATTACAATACTTGGGTCGCCAACGAAACGCTGGAAGACTATGCGCTGCGTTTCACACCTCACTCTTTCCGCAAGTGGTCGATTTTTCGTGTCTCCAATACCGCACTGGGTGCTATTTCCTTTCTGGTTTTAGAGGTTATCGGTGGGGCGTTGGCGGTTAACTTCGGTTTTGTAAATGCTTTCTGGGCCATTCTGACCATCAGTCTGATCATTTTCCTGACCAGTCTGCCTATCAGTTACTACGCTGCCAAATACGGTCTGGATATGGATCTGCTAACCCGTGGTGCGGGTTTCGGTTATATCGGGTCGACCATATCGTCGTTTGTCTACGCCACATTCACCTTTATTCTGTTTGCGCTCGAAGCCGTGATCATGGCCTATGCGCTCAGCATGTATTTCGACTTACCAATCTACGTGTGGTATCTGATTTCCGCGGTGGTGATTATTCCGCTGGTCACCCACGGGGTTACGTTAATCAGCCGAATTCAGATGATCACCCAGCCGGTATGGCTGTTTTTGATGGTGCTGCCTTTCATCTTTATTTTTGCCAAAGAACCGGATGCGGTGAGAGGTTTAATGAGTTTTGCCGGTGCTTCAGGGTTTGACGGTGGTTTTAATATTTATATGTTTGGTACGGCCATAGCGATTGGTATGGCATTAATTCCCCAAGTCGGTGAACAAGTCGATTTTCTGCGATTTATGCCGGAAAAAACCAAAAAAAACCGGTTTCGGTGGCATTTGGGTGTGATCATGGCAGGCCCGGGCTGGATATTTATCGGCATGATCAAGATGTTCGCCGGGGTGTTATTGGCCTATCTGGTATTGATGGGGGCTCAATCTGTTGAACAAGCCGTCAACCCGACTTATATGTACCACGTCGCATTCAGCTACGTGTTTTCCAACGCGGATGTGTTGCTGGCTGTCACGGTATTTTTTGTGGTGCTGTCGCAGGTCAAAATCAATATCACCAATGCTTATGCCGGTTCATTGGCCTGGTCAAATTTCTTTGCCCGTCTGACTCATAGCCATCCAGGCCGTGTGGTGTGGTTATTATTCAATGTATTAATAGCCACCATGTTGATGCTGCTAGATGTATTTCAGGCACTTGAACAGATTTTGGGGCTGTATTCGAATATTGCGATTTCCTGGATAACTGCAGTGGTCGCCGATCTAATCATCAATAAACCGTTGGGTTTAAGCCCGAAAGGTGTCGAATTCCGCCGGGCTTATCTATATGACATCAATCCGGTTGGTGTCGGAGCCATGGCGATTGCCTCATTATTGTCAGTATTAAGCTTTGTCGGTGTGTTTGGTCTTGAAGCCCAATCATTTTCGTCGTTTATCGCCATGTTTACCGCGTTGATTTGTTCACCTTTAATCGCCTGGTGGACCAAAGGTAAGTATTATCTGGCGCGTCAGCCATATAAGTTTCATCCCGGAAAAACCAAAGAAACCTGCAGCATCTGTGAACGTGAATACGAGATTGATGACGTAGCTTATTGCCCGGCTTATCAGGGGGCGATTTGTTCGTTGTGTTGTTGCCTGGACGCACGTTGTAACGATGCCTGTAAACCGCATGCCAAATTGGATTCACAGTGGCAAACCGCCATGACCAAGTTACTGCCTAAGTCGTTATGGGGTTATATCCAGAATGGTGTAGGCCATTACATCCTGTTGATGGGCATGACCATATTATTGCTGGCCTCTATCTTCGGGCTGATCTATCTGCATATTTCGTTAACGTTGACCACCAATGCCGCGCAGATCTTGCCAGAAATAAAGATTGGCTTTCTTAAAGCCTTTGCAGCGTTAGTGTTAGTCAGCGGCATCATCGTCTGGTGGCTGATTTTAACGTCACAAAGCCGGAACGTGGCCCAACAGGAATCCAACCATCAAACCAGTTTGCTGCAACGCGAGATCATGCTGCATGAACAGACAGACGTGGCCTTACAACGTGCCAGGGTTGTTGCCGAGCAAGCCAATCAGGCGAAAAGTCGCTATATCACTGGCATTAGTCACGAGTTACGCACCCCACTAAACAGTATTCTGGGTTATGCCCAATTGATGGATAACAATACCGATGTGACCTCAGAAAACAAAAATGCCATCAAGGTCATTTTGCGTAGTGGTGAGCATCTATTGTCATTAATTGAAGGTACGCTGGATATTGCTCGTATTGAAGGTGGGAAACTGCAATTTGATATCAAATCGCTGCGTTTTCCTGAATATATCCAGCAAATTATCAGCATGTTTGAACTACAGGCGATTAATAAAGGGCTGAAATTTGAATATGAAATCAGCTCGGATCTGCCACGAATTGTGCGGGCCGATCACAAACGTCTAAGCCAGATTTTGATCAATATCATCGGCAATGCGGTGAAATATACCCGTGAAGGCTCGATTCATCTGCGCTTTACCCACGCACGAGAGTTTTTATCGATAGAAGTCGAAGATACCGGTCCAGGAATTAAGCAGGCTGAATTAGATAAAATATTTGAACCATTCGTGCGAGGCAGTGCTGCCCAAGGCGTTGGTGGAACTGGGTTAGGCTTGACTATCAGCAAATTGCTCACTGAATTGATGGGCGGTGTGTTGCATGTCGAAAGTCAGGTGGGCAAGGGCACCACTTTCTTTGTCAGACTGTTTTTACCTTCCGTCCGTGTAGAAGAAGATTTACCGATTTTGTCCACGCGGATGCCCGTCGGTTACAAAGGTCCACGCCGGAAACTGCTGGTGGTGGATAATGAACCGGTAGATCGCGAGCTGTTATTAAATATTCTTGAGCCTCTAGGATTTGAAGTCAGAGAAGCGGCATCGGGAGCGGAATGTTTACGCATTTATCCTGAGTTTCAGCCGGAAATCATTTTTATGGATTTGGCGATGCCGGAAATGGATGGTTGGGAAACCTGTCATCTGATTCGTAATGTGCATAAATCTGACGTGAAAATCGGCATTATCTCTGCCAATGCATTTGATAAAAACCTGGAAAACTCCTCGGGAATTACCGACAAGGATTTCATTTTAAAACCGGTCAATTTGTTTGAGTTAATCAACTGGATTGGCGAACGCCTTAACCTGCAGTGGATAGAAAACAAGGAAGAGCTGGCGATTGAATCTGTTGTTTCAGACTATGTGTTGCCTTCGCATGAGGTGATGAAAGACCTATTAGGGATGATTAATATGGGGTACTTGGTCGGTGTAAGAAAACTGATCAATGAGATTGATGAACAACAATTGGCCTGCCCGCAATTTGTTACGGAACTTCGCCAAATGTCTGAAAAATTTCAATTGGGCACCATGAAAACCTTTATAGAAGAGAAATTAGCTGATGTCTGAAAGTTTGCTCAACGCGGTCGTTTTGGTGGTCGATGACACACCTGATACCCTGGCACTTTTGCACGATTCTCTGGTGGAATCTGGTTATACCGTTTTGGTGGCAGATAATGGATTATCGGCTTTAAAAATCAGCCTGGAAGCGAGTCCGGATATTATCTTGCTGGATGCATTAATGCCGGGTATGGATGGTTTTGAAGTCTGCCGTATTTTGAAACAGGATTTGAATACCCGGCATATTCCAGTGATTTTCATGACGGGCCTGACTGAATCCGAGCATGTGGTTGCTGGCTTCTCGGCTGGCGGTATCGATTATGTAACCAAACCGTTAAGCCCCGTCGAAGTTATCGCTCGAATTAATACTCACCTTAAAAACTCACGTTTAATCAATCAAACCCAAGGCGCCTTGGATGCCTTTGGTCAGGCCGCTATTGCGGTGTTACCGAAAACCGGCAAGATAGTATGGCAAACTCCATTGGCCAGGCAATTGATCGAAAAATACATGAGTCACGAAGACGATTTGTTGATTCAAGATACCCCGGATGCGTTGCAGGAATGGGTGATGCAATTACATCAGGGTGGTGAGCGACGCTTACGGCCCTATATTGTGCACAAACCTACCGGACGACTTATTTTTAATGCCGCCGATCTGCAAAGCGAAGAGCAGTGGTTGATTCTGTTACGCGAAGAATCCGAAACCGCACAGATTGAAGCATTACGCGCCATCTTCAACCTGACCAATCGTGAGTCCGAAGTCTTGCATTGGGTGATTTTGGGTAAAACCGATAAAAGTATCGGCGAAATCCTCGGTACCAGCCCACGTACCGTGAATAAGCATATGGAGCATGTGTTTACCAAACTGGGCGTCGAAACCCGCACTGCAGCGGCTTCGCTTGCGGTAAACAAACTACGCTCTATAAGCGGCAGTAATAGTTTTGGCGTAAACGAATAAAACGATCGCAGCTTATCCAGGCAAATTTTCTAACAACTTTCGTGTATTACAACGGCGTGATCATGAAATAACACTGAACAGGCTTTTAACAGCCTTGAGCTATTTCAGGAGTACTCATGATTAAAGTCGGCACTGTGCAACAAATCTGGCGTTACCCGGTGAAAGGCATGGCAGGTGAAAGTCTGAATTATTGCCACCTTGGTGATATGGGTCTGCAAGGCGATCGAATCTGGGCGTTACAGGATACCGCACGACAAGAAATCCAAAGCTGCAAATTCAGACCACAGTTACTACGTTGTGTAGCGCGTTGTCGTAGCCCGCAGATGACTGGCCCGCATGATGAAGTAGATATTCTGTTTCCAGACGGCCGAGTGATGGGTAGTGACGATCCGCTGATTCACCAAGCCTTAACAGAATTAACTGGCCACGATTCGACTCTGGAATCATTACGGCCATTAGCCGAACTGGATTTTTACCGTCGTCACAAAAAAGATGACCATACCTGGCTGGAAGAATTAAAAGCGACATTTGATCGAGAAGAGGGTGAACCTTTGCCCGAGATCCTCGACGAATTGCCTTCAGCGGCAAAGGATTTTGTTTCTATCCCAGGTACGTTTTTTCTGGTGACACCTTTTCATTTACTCACCACCGCGACGCTGGCTCATATGCAACACCTCAATCCTGAAGCAGATTGGAATGTGCAACGTTTTCGGCCCAATCTGGTGATCGAAACCCTGCCCGGCATGGAAGGTTTGGTTGAACAGGCGTGGGTGGATAATAAACTGCGAATCGGCCGTGCCACCATTGAATGCAATAGCACCACACCACGTTGTGGGGCAGTAACCCGATCTCAACAATCGATGGAATCAGATAGCAGCATTCTGCGAACCATCGTGCAAAAAGCCGATCAAAATCTGGGTATTTACGGAGCAATTAAACAAAGTGCGGTGATCCGTCTCGGTGATGAGGTTTTTCTGCAAAATAGCGACTGCTAAAAGCAATATAGGGTTGATCCCATTTCTGCATCAAGTAAACTGCTTCATCCGCAAAAAAATTGTCTCGTCACGGGCTAATTAAGCTGTGAACTGCAAAAATTATTGCTCGCAATTGCTATAAATACCTCGTAAGGAATCCGTATGGCGTCACGCTCTAAAGCATTGATCTATAAAAGAGTCTTGTTGTTCAGCTTGTTACCTTTCTCTTTTTTCAGTTTGATGTTTTTGCTGCTGCAACAGCCAGTTATGCTCGATTTGTCTGACAATAACCAAACGGAGGTGGCCTCACTTAAATCCAGTTGGGAAAACGGCGAAGTGATTGCGGTCATTCATCACCTTGAGAGCTGTGAAGGCAAGGATGTTCAATGTTGGAACACAGAAAACGAAAATGGCATCACCAAACGATCGCTGGGAATGGGTTACGCGCTGGCAGAAGATCTGCAGATTTTAGGTCTGCATAAAGCCGATATCTATTACAGTCCACAGCAACGCAGTGAAGAAACCTCGCGAGTCTTGTTTAGCTATGAAGGTGTTGCCGATGAAAGCCTGGCTCAATGCGATGTCGATAATCAGTTGTTGAACGCCGCGATGGAAAATAAACGCACTGAGAGGAATCTGGTTTTTGTGGTGTATGGCGATTGTATAAGCGAATTTCAAAAGAATTTGGGCGCTAGTCGTGACACCCCAACTTACGCATCGACGTTGTTTGCTATCAATCGTTCATCAGGCAGCAAGCCCCGCTTGCTCGGGTTTGTGAGGGCCGAAGATTGGGAAAGTACATTTGGCTGGTAGATCGTTAAAAAAACGACTCTAAATCGTTGGCCGAATCGCAGTTTATTA
>JAMDEF010000127.1 GCA_023488305.1 Gammaproteobacteria bacterium
CTGATATCGCCACTGACCTCTGAGAAATTCACACCAGCTTGCTCAAACACTGCACCGTTATTTAAAACCCGGGTGCGCCCGCCGCCACCAGCTGGCCGTTGCCAGTCATCTTCCACAAATTTTTCTTTACCATCCGAAATCTCTACTTGTTTACAAATAGAGTCTTGAAGTGAGAGTAAATACTCACGCACTGCATCAATATTGGGGGCGCTCATCGCAATATTTCACCAGTTAATGCGTCACGAATCGTTGATGGTTTCGCTGCCCCGCCTAATGCACCGGGCAGCACATAATCTAATTCCGGTAATTGCCAATGCGCTTGATGCACATTTTTAGCGGGTCGAAGGCCTGTCAAATTGGCACTGCTGGAAACCAGTGGCCCACCAAATCGTTTGCATAATTCTGCCGCTAACGGATGGGCAGTAACGCGTACGGCCAGCGTATCGCGCCCACCGGTCAAAAATGGAGAAACATGATCTTGAACAGGTAAAAGCCAGGTATTAGGACCAGGCCAGCTTTGGGTGATTTTCGCCAGGATATCGGCAGATAAAGGCTCTATAAAATCCTGTAACTGATTAAAGTCGGCCGCAATCAGAATCAGTCCTTTTTCAAATGGTCGGCGCTTCATCGCCAGCAATTTGATGATGGCAGTTTCACTCCATGGGTCACAACCAACGCCAAATACTGCTTCAGTCGGATAGGCAATGACACCATCATCATCCAAAGCTTTACATGCTTGTCGTAATTGCCAATCAGAGAATTTCATATATATTTCGCTGCTCTTCGCTACTTTTAGAAACCAACTTAAACATTTTGTCGCTTTTTCTGCATCATTTCTTCTACAAACGGCGTCAAAATAACCTCTATGGCTAGCCCCATTTTCACGCCTGGTACCACCAGATTATTAGGTCGAGACATATAGGAATCTTTTAACATCGACAGATAATAGGGAAAATCAGCCATTTTCGGATCTTTAAAGCGAATAACACACAGACTTTCATCTGCCGTCGGAATCTCATGCATCACAAACGGGTTAGAAGTATCAATCAATGGCACCCGTTGAAAGTTGATATGAGTCCGAGAAAACTGCGGAATGATGTGATGAATATAATCCGGCATACGTTTCAGGATAATATCGACCACAGCATCCTGAGAATATCCTCGGTTGCTGCAATCACGTTTGATCTTCTGGATCCATTCGATATTGATGACCGGCACCACACCGATGAGTAAATCGGTGTATTGGGCGATATTGAATTCGTCAGTGACGATGCCGCCATGCAGGCCTTCATAAAACAGCAAATCACTGTCGTCATCCAGCTCTACCCAATCGGTAAAGGTACCTGGTGATTGATTGAACTGTGTCGCCTCAGCTTCATCATGAATGTAATGACGCTTTTCACCACGTCCAGTTGCAGAATAGGTTCGAAACAAACTTTCCAATCTATCCAGACAATTTGCTTCCGGCCCGAAATGAGTCAGTGAACGCCCTTCTGCCTCGGCGGCAATGACTGCAGCGCGCATCTCTTCACGATTGTATCGATGAAAGCTGTCACCTTCGACGACCACAGGTTTAACCTGAGTACGACGAAAAACATCCTCAAACGCCCGTTTTACGGTGGATGTTCCAGCTCCAGACGAACCAGTTACCGCAATAATCGGATGGGATACAGACAATTCAACCCTCCTCTTAAAGTCGTAACCAATCAGTTTTGTTGTTGCTCGCGGGCAACTGCACGGTAAGCGATATCAGTTCTGTAATAGGCATCTTGCCATTGAATTTTTGCAACACCAGCGTAAGCCTGTTGCTGAGCAGCTGCAACGCCATGGCCTAGTGCGGTAACACATAATACGCGGCCACCAGCCGTAACGACTTTGTCTTGGTCGAATGCTGTTCCCGCATGAAATACGCGTGTATCAGCTGAATCCACTGTATCCAAGCCACTAATCAGATCGCCTTTTTTGTAACTGTCAGGATAGCCGCCAGCAGCCATCACCACACCGACAGCAGCACGTGGATCCCACTCAGCCGTAACTTCATCCAAACGTTTATCGAGCGCTGCTTCACACAGTTCGACTAAATCAGAAAGCAGACGCATCAAAATGGGTTGGGTTTCAGGGTCGCCAAACCGGCAGTTATATTCCACTACGCGTGGTGCGCCCATTTCGTCGATCATCAGACCGGCATACAAGAAACCGGTATACGGGCGACCATCTTCGGCCATACCTTTTACAGTCGGCACGATAACTTCACGCATGACTCTGTCAAATACCGTATCGGTCACCACTGGCGCAGGCGAATAAGCTCCCATGCCACCCGTATTTGGACCTTTATCGCCATTATCACGGGCTTTATGATCCTGAGAAGTGGCTAGCGGCAGAATATTTTCACCATCAACCATTACGATAAAACTGGCTTCTTCACCGGCCATAAACTCTTCGATAACCACGCGGTGACCGGCTTCACCAAAGGCATTGCCGGACAACATATCTTCAACTGCCGCAATGGCTTCTTCAATGGTTTGCGCGACGATAACGCCTTTGCCAGCCGCCAGACCATCTGCTTTTACAACGATAGGCGCACCACGTTCCAGAATATATTCGATGGCATCGGAGATATTGGTGAAGACTTGATAAGCAGCAGTAGGAATTTGATGACGTGCTAGAAAATCTTTGGTGAAGGATTTAGAGGCTTCCAGTTGAGCGGCTTCTTTACTCGGGCCGAAACAACGTAAACCGGCTTTTTCAAAGGCATCGACGACACCTTTAACTAATGGAATTTCAGGGCCGACAACCGTTAAACCGATGTCATTTTGCTGTGCAAATGCCACCAGCGCATCAATATCATCCACTGCGATGTCGACATTGCTGACACCTGCTTCATTTGCGGTTCCCGGATTACCCGGCGCAACAAAAACTTCACTGCAACGCGGTGACTGTTTGAGTTTCCAAGCCAGCGCATGCTCACGACCGCCACTACCAATGACCAGAACTTTCATTATATTGCTGCCATACCTACTGAAATAAAGCGTTAATGATACCGGAGATGACTGTATAACCAAATATTAATACCTCTCCTTGACCGCTCAATAATCGCCAGTACCAGGCACAGATTGTAACTATCAAGGCTTTTCATTATTGTGATGTCCAGTAATGTGGCGATTAAAGTTAAGCGGGCCGATAGTTAGGAATTAATAGTGGAAGATTTAAAAACATCAGAAGCCTGGAGAGTTTTCCGGATTCAAGCTGAATTAATCGATGGCATTGAAACCCTCAATGGTTTAGGTCCCGCCGTATCTATTTTTGGCAGTGCTTGTTTAACTGAAGACTCACCGTATTACCAAGCCGCCAAAAAAGTTGCCCAATCACTTTCACAGGCAAAATTTTCTGTGATTACCGGCGGTGGTCCGGGCATTATGCATGCCGCCAATGCGGGGGCATTTAAACAAGGCTCGCATTCGGTTGGTCTAAATATCGAATTGCCAATGGAACAAACACCTAACCCGAATCAAGATATCAGCCTGAGTTTCCGTTACTTTTTTGTTCGCAAACTGATGTTTGTTAAATCCTCAATGGGTTACGTCGTGTTTCCGGGTGGCTTCGGAACGCTGGATGAATTTTTTGAGGCATTAACGCTTATTCAAAGTCGAAAAATTCGCCATTTCCCCGTCGTTTTATATGGATCTGAATATTGGAAAGGCCTGATTGACTGGCTTCGCGCCGAAGTTTTACGGGTCGGCTGCATTCAGGAGGAAGATCTGAATATTTTCCATATGGTCGATAAACCCGAAGAGGTTTTACCGATTATCCAGCAGCATTTTGCTGCATTAGGAGCCCATCCAGAAGACGAGCAACGTTTTCCTGTCTGATCTGGATCAATAAAGCGGGCGTTAGTCGCTCGCGATAAAACACCGCTGTTTATAATCATCGCCAAACTGTTTTACAGGACTTTGCTATGCAAAATCAGCTGATTATGAACCGCCAACTCATTCAGAAATACGACACGGCCGGACCAAGATATACCTCCTACCCGACCGCATTGGAATTTACCGAAACGTTTAAGGCGAAAGAATTCATAGAACATGCTGAGCTATCCAATCAGCGTGGCGGGCCATTGTCTCTGTATTTCCATTTACCATTTTGCGATACCGTGTGTTTTTATTGCGCCTGCAACAAAATCATTACCAAAAATCGCGATCATGCTGCACCGTATCTTGAAAACCTCTACAAAGAACTGGCCCTTAAGGCCGCATTAGTTGATACCAGCAGACCAGTGACTCAACTGCACTGGGGCGGTGGCACGCCAACGTTTATCAGCGAACAGCAAATGCAGGATCTGATGAATAAAACCCGTCGTCATTTTCATATTACCGATGATGCTGATATCTCGATTGAAATTGATCCCCGTGAAGCCAATGCCGATACCATTGCCCTGTTAAAGAAAATAGGTTTCAACAGAATTAGTCTGGGAATACAGGATTTTGATCCGGCTGTGCAAAAAGCGGTTAACCGCATTCAATCCGAGGCCGAAACATTGGCGGTTATAGATGCGGCCCGCCAGCATCAGTTTCGCTCGATCAGTGTGGATTTGATTTACGGTCTGCCACTGCAAACGTTATCCGGCTTTGATACCACGCTCGATAAAATCATCGCCGCCAATCCTGATCGTATCTCATTATTTAACTACGCCCATATGCCAAAACTGTTTAAAACCCAGCGCCAGATTAAAAGTGAAGACTTACCTTCAGCAGAACAAAAGCTGAGTATCTTGCAGCTATCAATTAACAAATTAACCCAAGCAGGTTATCAA
>JAMDEF010000053.1 GCA_023488305.1 Gammaproteobacteria bacterium
CTTGTGCCAGCTGTTGCAAGCGGTTGTTGATATCGTTGAGGGTGGTGGCTCCATAAATTTCAGGCTCGCGCTGACCCAACAAATTCAGATTGGGGCCATGCAATACTAGAAATTTCGCCATAACAACCACATACCAACACTGGAAATATAAGGCGGGATTTTGCACCAGCGGGCGCTTTATTGTCCAGCTTTTTAACTAAAAATCCGGCTTTTTGTCGCTAATTTCGCCGAAATACAGTTATTCTCGCTATTTCGATTGTTGGGCCAGAAAATGCGCTAGATGAGCGTTCAATTGGGCGGCAGAGACATGACCGACCAAGCGATGGGAAGCGGATTCTTCGGCGTTTTTGTCATAAAACAACATGCTTGGTGGACCAAATACCCGAAGTGCTTTTAATAATGCCTGATGCGCATCGGTATTGTCAGTGAGGTCGACTTTCAGCAGAGTAAAGTTCTGCAAAGCACTGACCACTTGGGGATCACGAAAAGTAGTTTGTTCCATTGCCTTACAATCGGTACACCAGTCGGCGTAAAAATCCAGCATCACCGGTTGATTGCTGACTCTTAATGCCGATTCGAGCTCTTCGATTGAATTGACATAGGCAAATTGTAATTGAGGTGCCGAGGTTGAATTGGCATTGCCGACACTTAAATTATGCAGGGGCTGCAAAATAGAATTGCCGCCACTGGCGCTACCGATCAGCAGTAGCGCACCACTGATAAGTGATAGTAAACCCAGGCCTTTCCATAATTTTTGCCAGCCGGTGGCTTCGATCGGCAAATTATTAAGAGCACCCAGATAAACCGCGCTGATAATCAACAATGCGCCGCTCATAAAAAGAATAGTCCAGCCGGGCAGAATGCGATCCAGCATCCAGATGGCAAGTGCAATAAGCATTACCCCAAAGAATGCCTTTATATTTTCCATCCAGCGTCCGGCTTTGGGTAATAAGGTGCCGGCCGAAGTACCAATGATCAGCAGCGGTATGCCCATGCCGATACTCATCGCAAATAAAGCAGTACCCCCTAAGATAGGATCGGCATGCTGGCTGATAAATAACAATGCTCCGGCCAATGGCGGTGCCAGACAAGGCCCGACTATTAATCCGGATAACAAGCCCATCAACGCGACCCCAATTAAAGTACCGCCTTGTTGACGATGACTGAGTTGGTGCAGGCGTTGTTGCAAGCCATGCGGTAACTGCAATTCAAAAAAGCCAAACATTGATAAAGAAAGCAGCAGCAATATGCCAACAAAACTGGATATCACCCAAGGATTTTGCAACATGGCTTGCAGATTACCGCCGAGTAATCCTGTTAACACACCAGCAGTGGTGTAGGTCACTGACATGGCGAGCACATAAATAAGAGACAGCACAAATGCCCGACGTGTGGTGATGTTTTCACCTTGGCCAACAATAATTCCAGACAAAATCGGAATCATTGGAAACACACAAGGAGTAAATGCGAGCAATAAGCCTAAACCAAGAAAACCAAACAGAATCTGTAACAGATTATCGTTTTGCAGGCGTTGTGAAATCTCATCCTGTTGACTAACAACATTTGAGTTCAAGGTGGAGGTAACTGGCGGTGATTCGACAGCTGTACTCGTTAGGTTTGCTGAATTGGCGACAGCTGGCAGACTCAGATTAATGGTCTTACGAGTGGGCGGGTAACAAATGCCAAAGGTTTCAGAGCAGCCTTGATAATGAGCCGTTAACGTCACCGAGGTTGCGTCAGTCTGGCTGCGAATTAAAGGCAGGTTGAGCTGGATATCGCTGGTATAAACTTCCGATAAGCCAAAATAGGCATCATTTTTTGTCTCACCGGCTGGCAAGGTGAATTCGCCAATCTGCACCGCATCGTTATCGGTTATTTCAAAGCGGATTTTGTCCTGATAAAGATAATTGCCCTCCATGATTCGCCAACCAGCCAGAATCGTTTCTGGATTGGTCAGCACCGCATCAAAAGCAAAGGCTTCATCGACTTCAGGAGGCATATCAGCGCTATTAAAGCCGAATTTCTCCAACAGGCTGGGCCGCGCTTGTGCTGAAAAACTGCTGAGCAGCATAAGCAGGATTAAAAATTGTTTCATGTAATGATCGCCACAGATTCGTTGCAGTTACAGACCATTCTAACAGCCGATTGTTACACGGGGATATGTAACAGGGTGTCATGTTGTCTTTAAACTGTAATAATTAGCCTCTTTTTTGGCAAAGCACAGGTGTCTTGTGGAAATCAAAACCATTCATAAACTTGAAAAGCAGGCCTACAAAAAAAGCCACGCTGAAATAGCACGAATAGGTTTCGCCTTATTTTTCCTTGCAGCCATCCTGGCATACAGTTTCGCCACCTCCGGCGGCGTTCCCAATAATCTCTTTTTAGCTATTGCCGCCGTGTTTGGTGGTTATATGGCAATGAATATCGGTGCTAATGACGTTGCCAACAATGTTGGACCAGCAGTAGGTTCCAAGGCGTTGACCATGGGTGGCGCCATTATGATTGCGATGATTTTCGAAGCCGCCGGTGCCTTTATTGCTGGCGGCGAGGTGGTATCTACCATCAAAGGTGGCATCATCGATATCAAGCAATTCGGTGATGATACTGATAGTTTTATCTGGGCGATGATGGCCGCATTATTGGCTGCAGCTTTATGGTTGAACCTGGCTACTTTTGCCGGAGCGCCGGTTTCCACGACGCATTCAATTGTCGGTGGGGTGATGGGGGCAGGCATGGCCGCCGCCGGAATCAACATTGTTAATTGGGGCACCATGGGAGCAATTGTCAGCTCCTGGATCATTTCACCGTTAATGGGTGGCATTATCGCGGCCTTATTTTTATTGGCGATCAAGAAAACCATTATTTTTCGTGATGACAAAATTCAGGCTTCATACCGTTGGGTACCAATCTATGTTTCAGTAATGGCCTGGGCTTTTGTGACGTATCTGGTGTTAAAAGGACTCAGTCAAATTTGGGGTGGCATCGTAAACACGGTGAATAACCTGCCGCTGATTGATGTGGCTGCACAAAGTAAACCGAGTTTTTTTGTTGCAGCATTAATCGGTTTGCTGGTGGCTGTATTGGTATTTTGGATTATGAAGAAGTCCTTAAGTCATAACATGCCCGGCATGAAGAATGATCGTCAGAGCGTAAACGCCCAGTTCACCATCCCATTGATATTTGCTGCAGCTTTATTAAGTTTTGCCCATGGCGCCAATGACGTTGCAAATGCTATCGGGCCTTTGGCAGCGATTAACGACGCGATTATGACCGGTGGCATTACATCTCAAGCCGGTATCCCGATATGGGTCATGGCCGTTGGTGCTTTAGGTATTGCAATTGGTCTGGGCTTATATGGCCCACGTTTGATTCGTACCGTTGGCGGCGAAATTACCGAGTTGGATCAGATGCGTGCTTATTCCATAGCAATGGCGGCATCCTTAACGGTCATTATCGCTAGTCAATTAGGTTTGCCAGTTAGTACCACTCACGTTGCCATCGGTGGTGTATTCGGTGTGGGCTTTTTACGTGAATGGCTGGATGAATCAAATAAAATTGAACGACAGATTGACCGCGAAAAAGCCGAAATCAAAGACGATAAAAAAATGCTTAATGCATTACGCAATGAACTGAAAAAGCTGGAGAAAAAACCGGCAAAATCCGTTGATGAATATCAACGGATTACCGAACTATATCGGTTGATTGAGGAAGAAGAAGCTGAGCTGAAAAAAGCCAAAAAAATCCTCAAAAAAGAAAAGAAAAACCTGTTTGTAAAACGCGATATGGTGAAAAAGATTGTGACTGCCTGGATTGTCACTGTCCCAGCTGCTGCCACGTTGTCAGCCTGCATCTTCTTTATGATTAAAGGCATCATGCTGTAATCAAAAATTCATCAAACTGACATATTATCAATTGCTAATTAGTCAGGATGATTTTGCAAATGCTGAACAGACTTAAAGCGTTACCCGTTGCGATTCAGCAATATCTGGTGGTGACCTTCAGCTATTGGGCGTTTACCGTTTCAGATGGTGCGTTACGCATGTTGGTGGTGTTGTTCTTCCACCAGCTAGGATACAGCCCGCTTGAAGTCGCGATGTTGTTTGTCCTCTATGAATTTTTTGGCATCGTGACAAATCTGGTCGGCGGTTGGCTGGCTGCCAGATTAGGCCTTAATGTGACGATGCATCTAGGCCTGTTATTGCAGGTCATTGCCTTAGCGATGTTGTTGGTCGATCCGCAATGGTTAACAGTAGCTTATGTGATGGTGGCACAGGCGCTTTCGGGTATTGCCAAAGATCTCAATAAAATGAGTGCTAAATCCAGCATCAAAATGCTGGTCGCAGATGACGCTCAATCTACATTATTTAAATGGATATCGATTCTTACCGACTCCAAAAATGCCCTTAAAGGGGTAGGTTTTTTTGTCGGTGCCGCTCTACTTTCCTGGATAGGCTTTCGCGGTGCCATTTTGCTTATGGCTGCTGTTTTATTGGTCGTGTTGATTTTCAGCATTGTGAAGTTGCAGCGTGATTTAGGCAAAGCCAAAATTAAACCTAAATTCAGCGATATTTGGTCAAAAAGTGCGGCAGTGAATCGTTTATCACTGGCACGATTTTTTCTATTTGGTTCTCGTGACATCTGGTTTGTTGTGGCTTTGCCGGTGTTTTTGCACGCGCAATTGGAATGGCCAGCGATTTATGTTGGCGCGTTGCTGGCAGCATGGGTCATTGCTTATGGCATTGTGCAGGCCTTGGCGCCTAAACTCACTGGCTTTTCCAAACAAAATGCGGCTGGCAGACTGA
>JAMDEF010000037.1 GCA_023488305.1 Gammaproteobacteria bacterium
GCCCGTACCTTATCAGCAAAGCCGCCATGATGGCCAACGATGGTGGGTGTTAAATCTGAACAGATGTTTTCGTCGCCGTTATGACATTGTTCACAGGTTTCACAATAATCTGCGTACCACCCTAAGCCAACGGTTTGGCCAACACTCAGGTTGGTCACAGCAGCACCAAGCTGACTTACTATTCCGACTACTTCATGCCCTGCCACAACAGGATATGAAGACATTCCCCAATCATTGTCGATAATGCTGATATCACTATGACAAATACCGCAATAACGCACCTCGATCTCGACCTCATGTTCGCCAAGTGGACCGGGATCATATTGATACGGAGTAAGGTTGGCTCCCGCTTCCAGTGCAGCATAGGCATTAATCATCAGTTGTCCTTTAAGAATCAGCGAAACGAAATCGTTGATTAATTATATTGCTGCATCTCAATGATAATTATCTGAAAATGGCAAAATTTGCTGATTGCTTGTTTCTATGGCTGCTACCAGCTATCTTCTGCACACTTGATTTGAGGAAACCAAGATGAAAGCGCTTTTTCAATCTTTATTTATAATAATTTGTTTATCAGCATGTGCAGCTAACCATACGAAGACTCCAGATGACGTGGTAAAAGTCAGTCAGCCTTACTCAGGCACTCAACCACAGGTCCTAGATACTGAACGGGCTGATCGTCAGGCGCTGAAAATTTGCCAAAACCGAGGTTTTACGGGTGCCGAGCAGCTTGGTACAGAGCAACAGGTTTGCACCAAATATACTGGTTGGTATCAATGTTTTTATCATGAGATTGAGCAGCAGTATCAATGTACCAACCATTAATCTGCCATCGAGAAAATACTTAAGAGCAATATAACCAAGAACGATTCTTCACTTAACGAAGACTCTTTACGGAATATACAAAAAAGCCTCACCGCTAAGCTGATGAGGCTTTTTTATGTGAGCTTAAGTTTTATTCAGCTTCTTTAACGATTTGTGCTTGATGGAAGTTTTCAATACCCATTTTGTCGATTAGGCTTAATTGAGTTTCCAGCCAGTCGACATGTTCTTCTTCAGATTCCAGAATTTTCTTGAATAAATCACGAGTCACGTAATCTGCAACTTGTTCGCAGTATTGAATGCCTTCTTTCAAATCTGGAATAGCGTCCATCTCTAATGACAGATCGGCTTCAAGCATTTCGCGGGTATTTTCACCGATACGTAAAGCGCCGAGTTCCTGTAAGTTCGGTAAACCTTCCAAGAATAAAACACGCTCTGTCAACGCGTCAGCATGTTTCATTTCATCAATTGATTCATGATATTCATGCTCGTAAAGGTTCTTAAGTCCCCAATCCTTATACATCTTGGCATGCAGAAAATATTGATTAATCGCCACCAGCTCATTACCCAATACTTTATTTAGCAACTCAATAACTTTTTTATCACCTTTCATCGGATTCTCCCTTATTCCAAAATCTAATGAAGACGATTATCGTTGATAGGGAGTAAATGTCAAAGGTAAGTTATTGATATTAAAGGTAAACGATAACAATTATCATCTCGATTCGGTTCAATATGCAGGGAAAAAACCAGAAAACGCAATTAATGCTAAATAAATTAGTGACTTGTTAGTTTAGTCAAAAACCACACATTAATAGGGGTATAACGATTTTGAAAGGGAAAAGGGAGAATGGTGTTTGAAGTGGAATTTGCAACCTGCGCAATATTAACGGCTGGCATTAACTGAATGAGCAACCAGATAGCTATCCTGCTCATTTGATTGTGGTGCATGCTGCTGTAATACACGGTTTACTTTGAACTGACATTTACCACAGCTTGCCGCAGCACCAGTGCATTCACGAATAGCATCCAACGTGGCAGCACCCGCATCGATAGATGCTTTTACTTTGTCGACATTCACGTTGTTGCAAACACAAACTATCATTAAATAAACCCCGTTGTTTAACGTTGATGGTAATGATAATGATTGTTATTTAATTAGTCAAACAGCTTTAGTATTTTTTTGGGAGAAATTCCCGAAATTCTTTGTTGCGATGAATTAATTTACATCGTAACGTAGCAGTACCAAGCGAAGAGAACTATATGAAAGCCATATCAGCGACCGTATTAATTGTAGAAGATCATCGGGATTTAGCCGCAAATGTTGGCGATTATCTTGAAGTCGGCGGTTTTACCGTGGATTTTGCGACAGATGGCATAACCGCATTACAGTTGTGTGAAGAACATCACTACGACGCAATTGTGTTGGATATCATGCTACCGGGGATTGATGGTTTTGAAGTCTGTCGCCGATTACGTCAGGAAATGCACCTGCATACCCCCATCATCATGCTCACCGCTCGCGATACCATCAATGACAAGGTGAATGGTTTTGATTTGGGCGCAGATGATTATCTGATTAAACCTTTTGAGATGCGTGAACTAGAAGCGCGTTTGATTGCGATGATCAGAAGACAACGTGGCGAACATGAAGGTGGAAAACTAACCGTCGCCGATCTGACTTATGATTTGGATACGATGCGTGTTATGCGCGGCGATAAGCTGATCAAGCTTTCTCCAATCACCTTACATATCTTGCGAATTCTGATGCGCGAATCCCCTAAGATCGTTAGCCGTGAGCGTCTTGAGGCTGAAGTTTGGGGAGATGATGCACCGGATAGCGATACCTTACGCAGTCATCTGTATAACCTGCGTAAAAGCCTAGATAAACCATTTCAACATCAATTGATGCATACCCTACCGGGAGTAGGTTACAAGCTCTGCAGAGAAGAGGATTTGTAATCAGCGACTACGGAACTGGGCTTTAGGAAAATGCACACTCACCTCAGTGCCCTCGCCCATTTTGCTGGATAAACGCAGGTTCCATTCATAACGATTACATAAGCGTTTCACAATGGTCATGCCAATTCCATAACCTGTCGCCTGCTGTTTATCATCGGCACGGAAAAATGGTTTGAAAACTTTCTGTATTTGCTCCCTGTCCATGCCGATTCCACTATCAGCTACCGAAAAACCATCGGACCGGATAGAGACAGTGATGTTGCCTCGCAAAGTGTAATTGAAAGCATTACGCAGCAAGTTACCAATCAAGATCGGTAAAACCCGTTCGGCAGCCAGCACCACCAAAATGCCGGATTCTTCAACATTCACCGTAATCGGTTTGTCCTGATGAATCATCCGCAGATTATCCAGTTCGGCAGCGATCAAGTCATTAACCGTCACTTCCCGTAACGGTAAAGCTTCGACCTGCTCTCTTGCCAGCAACAATAAGGTTTCAATCAGCGATTCCATATCCATCAAAGTGCGATACATACGATTCATTTCGGTTACTGCCTGATCCCCATATTTACGTTCTACCAGCTCCAAAGCACCACGAATAACCGCTATCGGTGTACGAAGCTCGTGGCTAACATCGCGGGTAAAATTGCGTTCACGCTCAACAAACTGTTCCAAGCGGTTGGTGAATTCATCCAAAGCACGCACCAAGCTGGAGACTTCATCATCGGGAATGTTGCGTAAATCATCGAGATCCAGCTGGGGAAAATTACCTTCTCGAAAATCCACTTCATTCACTGCTCGAGACAATTTCATAATCGGCGAAACAGCTTTATGTGACTGTCGGTAGGCAATCCATGCCAACAAATAAAGCACTATCAACACCAACCCCAGAGGCAACAAACCAAATACCAAAGCCAACCGAGAAACTTTCACTTCATCGAAAATCAGATATAGACGGCGGTTGCCTTTATCCTCGACATAAACAATAGGTTGCTGCCCCGCCAGCTCAGCCCGTTGCAAACCTGGACCGAGATCCTGTAACGACGTGGGTAAGTCGGAAAAATCATCCATTTCAGCCATATAGGCTTTGAGATTCATTGTATTTGGTAAAGGAAACCCTGGGTCCTCAGAACGCATATCCCAAAAATGCTGTGCTTCACCTTCCAGAGCAGCACGCACCAATACATCCTCTAACGTTGCTTTCGCCGCATAAACTCCCGCGATAGCCACCAGGCTGATTAAGGCAATCTGTATTAGAAAGACTTTAACCAGCTTGGCTTGCAGATTGGTATTGGATTTGGCCATTACCTCAGTTTACCCGTTTGGAGAATAAATAATGCGTTACCAGCCATTCTGTTCCATCGCGATAACCAAATAATTCAGCACAAGCCATAAAGAACAGCCGCCAACGTTGTAGCCAGATAGCACCCTCGCCTTCCCCATAGGTTTGATCAAACAGTGCTTTGATCTGCTTGGCATTTTTATCGGTATTTTCCAGCCAGGCTTCAGCTGTTTTCTGATAATGCTGACCGTTGACCAGCCACTGTTTTTCAATCTGTAATGCATCCTGAAAATGCAGCAAGGTATCAGCCGAAGGCATCAGACCGCCGGTAAAAAAATAACGACCCATCCAATTGTCATCACCTTCGGTTTCAAACGGATAAACGACACTACGGTGACAGAAAATATGCACAAATAATTTACCGTCAACATTCAGCCAACGACTGACTTTATCCAGTAATTGCTGGTAATTACGCATATGCTCAAACATTTCAATCGACACGATTCGATCAAATTGCGTGTCCAGCTCAAGCTCATTTACATCACAGGTAATTATGTGAATATTAGTTAATCCCCGGGCAAAAGCCTGCTTTTCAATATACTCACGTTGTGAGTTGGAATTTGACACACCGGTAATACGTGAATACGGAAAACGCTGAGCTAGATATAAGGTTAACGAACCCCAACCACAGCCTAACTCCAGTATATCCTGACCATTTTTGAAATCACCACGCTCG